>JADLFD010000561.1 GCA_020845805.1 Verrucomicrobiales bacterium
GAACTGCGATCGAGGTCGCATTCACAATCCTGGCCGATGAGCGCGAGGCGATCCTGCAGCACCGTCTGGGTGATGAGCCCGCCTTCGAGCGGTTCGCCGACGCGCCGGCCGCGTCCGAACACCACCGCGACGCGCGGGTCCTCGGTGGGTACGGGGTTCATGCCCAGGCCCCAGAGCAGCACGGATTCCTCGGGAATGGAGCGGACGGGGAGGGTGAGGAGGCGTGGGGGGACCTCCACCGGTTTGGGCATTTGGGGGAGGAGCTTGGTGATGGCGGCGACAGCGGCATCGGCCGTGGCGCGGGCGCGGCGGTTGGCGGCCGCGTCCCGGCCCTCGACGAAGATGAGGACGGCATAGGCGCGCAGAAGTTCGTCGTGGAGCCGGGTGCGAGCGGGGGAGGAGACCGCACGTTCCAGCAGGGCCACGATCTCGGCGCGGGGCAGGCGCGGGTCGATCGATTCGGCGAGGGTCAGTTCGCGTTGATCCGGGCTGATGAGGCGCAGGTGGGCGGCGGCGTTGGAGTTGGCGTCGGGGTGAGGCACGACGGAGAAGGCGAGATTGGCATCGAGCAGGACGGCCGCGGCGGCCTCGGTGAAATGAGAGGTTAGGGTGGCAGGGGCGTTGGGCGGGAGGTGGAGGCGGAGTTGGTAGGGTTCCGCGCCCAGGTCGACGAAGCCGGTGTCGCGCACCGAGTAACGGCAGGCGAGGGCGGTGGAGGCGGCGACGACGAGGCCGAGGACGATGAGTCCAAGGGGCGGTTGCGCGCGGCGAGGCGCGCACGGGCCTGGACCATGGCCTGGGCTTGGGCGGTGGGAGACGCGGGAGATCATGGCGCAGAACAACCGGACTGGATCATGCCGCAATCCGGGCAGTCCGCGAGCCGATGCGTGCGGAGTTTGCGCCAGGAGAGCGTGCGGAGGTCGCCGACGAGGAGTTGGTGAGTGAGGGGAGGTTCGAGGCCGGTGACCAGTTTGATGACTTCCAGGGCGGCGAGCGTGCCGGCGACGCCGGAGACCGCGCCGAGGATGGGAAAGCGTCGCTGCCAGGTGGACGAGGGTTCGGGGTAGAGACAGCGCAGGCAGGCGGTGAGGCCGGGTTGGACGGTGGTGAGGTGGAGTTCGAGATCGTAGACGGCGCATTCGACCACGGGTCGTCGGGCGGCCATGGCGGCGCGGTTGAGCGTGTAGCGCTCAGTGAAGAGCGGAGCGGCATCGACGACGATATCCGACTGCGCGACCAGGGCCTCAACGTTGGTCGGGGTGACATTTTCGGGCACGGCGACGACCTCGAGGTGCGGATTGAGCTCCTTCAGCCGGCGGCTGGCGGAGGCGATGCGCGAGTGACCGAGACCCGCGTGGGTCATGAGGGTTTGCCGGTTGAGGTCACTGGGCTGGATGGGGCCGGCATGGGCGAGGATGAGCCGTCCCACCCCGGCGGCGGCGAGGTATTGGGCCACGGCGCCGCCGAGGCCGCCGACGCGCGAGATGAGCACGGAGGCGCCTTTGAGCCGGCGCTGAGCGTTTTCCCCGAACCCAGCGATCTCGATCTGCCATCCGTAGGTATCGCGCTCCGCCTCGGTGAGTTCGGGCAGCGGTTCCGCATCAGCGCGGGGATCGCCGGGGGTGACGCGTGCCGGAAAGGGTGGGGCATGGGTGGCCGGGCGGTTCATGAGGCGAGCGGGGCCTGAGTGACGGAGCCTTGGTGCAGGTGCAGAACCTGGCTGGCGAGGCGGTCGGCTTCACGCCGGTTGTGCGTGATGTGCAGCACCGTGACTCCTGAAGTCTGGTGGATGGAGGCGAGCACGGAACAGATCTCCTCGCGGGTGGTGTCGTCCAGCGCGCTCAGGGGTTCGTCGAGGCAGAGGATCTCGGGACGGAAGGACAGTGCGCGACCGAGAGCCACCCGTTGGGACTCGCCGCCGCTGAGGCCCTGGGGACGGCGTTCGAGCAGGGGGGTCAGGCGGAGGGAGTCGGCGACCTCGGCCACGCGGAGGCGGATGGCATCCTCGGTCCAGCGTCGGACGCGCAGCGCGAACGCCAGGTGTTCGGCGACGGTGAGATGAGGGAATAAGGCCGCTTCCTGCGGCACGAACCCGATGCCGCGGGAGGCGGGAGGAAGGTGGGTGATGTCGCGACCGTGAAGTCGGATGGACCCGGACTGCACACGGCGGAGTCCGCACAATCCCTCGAGCAGGGTGGTCTTGCCGGAGCCGGTGCGACCCATGAGCACGGCGTAGGTGCCGGTGGCGACGGTGAACGAGAGATCGGCCAGCGAGAAGCTGCCCGTGCGCAAGTGCAGTTGACGGACTTCGATCACGTTCAGAGGGGGCGTCCGAGGGATTCCTGGGCGCCGAAGGTGCGGATGAGCAGGAGCACGGCCACGGCGGCGGAGACCATGAGGAGGGAGACGGCGACGGCGGCCTCGAGGTTGCCCACGCTGAGTTCGAGGAAGACGGTGGTGGGCAGCACTTCGGTTTTCAGGCGCGTCGCGCCGGAGAAGATGAGGATCGGTCCGAACTCTCCCAACGCGCGGGCCCACGCGAGAGTCCCCGCGGTGAGAATGCCCCGGCGGGCCTCGGGAAGCACGACCCACCAGAAGGCCTGCGGTCGTGAGCACCCGAGCGTGAGGGCGACGTGTTCCGGGCGCGTGCTGATGTGATCGAACGTGGCGCGCATGGTGCGCACCGCGAATGCGCAGGCGACCATGAACTGGGCGAGGATGACGCTGGGGATGGCGTAAGTGATGGGGAACCACCTTTCCAGGGCGCGGCCGGGTGCGGTTTGGAAGAGGATGAGCAGGCTCAGGCCGATGACCAGAGGCGGCAGGACGATGGGGATGTCGAGGATGGCATCGACCAGCGCGCGACCGGGGAAGCGGTAGCGGGAGAGCAGGTAGCCGATGGGCACCGCGACCCAGACCGACAGCACGGCCGTCAGGGTGCAGGAGAGGAAGCTGAGATGAATTGAGTAACGGATCTCGGGGGAGCGCAGCGCGGCCCAGAGGTGGGCCGGTGAGGTGTAAGCGGCATCGGCCACCAGCATGGCCAGGAGCACCAGGAGGTAGCATCCCCCGAGCAGCGCGATACCGGCCAGGAACACACGATCGGCTCGCGTGGGATTCGGGGGTGGGGTCGCCACCGGAGCGCGTGCGCTGGGGGGCGGAGCGATGCGTGGCGACGCGGGGGTCATGGGGCGAAGTGATTCGTGGGCGCGCGCCAGGCGAAGCCGGTTTGTTCGAAGCGAAGGCGGGACTCGGTGGACGCCAGGGCTTCGAGCAATCGGCTCATGAGGAAGGTGTGGCGCGAGGAACGCGCGATGGCGAAGGGTTGGATGGCGAGCGCGGCGGGACTTTCGATGGGGATCACGTGAAGGGAGTTGAGGACCTGGCTGGTGTTGGCCTGGTAGACCACCGCGGCGTCGAGGCCGCCGGCGCGAACCTGGTTGACCAGGAGATCGGCGGTGGGGGTTTGCACGACGATGTTGGGTTGGATGGCCTGGTCGAGGCCGAGTTCGCGTAGCAGTCGGGCGGTGAGGGCGCCCAGCGCGCTTTGTTCCGCATTGGCGACGCCCACGCGGAGAGACGGCGCCGCGAGGTCCGCCAGGGTGCGAATCTGGCGTGGGTTGCCTTGTTTGGTGAGGATCACCATGCGGGTCTCGGCGAGTTCGGTGGAGGGTTGGAAGTATTCCTGCACCGTGGTCATGAAGGAGACGTCGCAGGCGAAGTAGGCGTCGGGCCGTTGTCCGGCGCGGATTTGCGAGGTGAGGATGCCGCAGCCGTTGTAGACGCGCGTGATCTGGACCCCTTCGCGTTCCTCGAAACGGCGCAGGGTGTCTTCGATGGCCATGCGGTTCACGCCGCCGCTGTAGAGGACCACGCTGGGCGAGGGGACCCAGGGGTCGCCCTCGACCACCTGATAGCCCGCCTGCTGAAAGTGTGGCAGCCCGGCGTCACTGGCGGCGAGGAAGCGTGCGAAGTGCAAGGCCGCCCGGGCGCTGGTCGCGCTGTCGAGGATGCCCACGGCAATCTGGCTGTGCTCGTGGGCGAACTCCGGGACCGGCACCCCTTCGAGCTCGGGATACTGTCGGAGGGTGGCATCCCAGACGATGCCGGCATCGACGGCGCCCAGTTTCACATCGTTGGCCACGTCGTTGACCGTGGGTTTGAACACGCGAGCCTGGGCGGAAAGGTTGGTCCAAACTCCGGCTTTGAGCAGGGCGGACCGCGTCAAACGGCCAATGGCGGCGGCGTCGGGATTGGCGAGAGCCACGGCGACACCGGAGCGTTGGAGGTCCGCGAGAGTGCGCACGGATTTGGGATTGCCGCGCGCGACGGCGACCACGGGTTGGATGGACGCTACGGGAAGAACCTCGCGCAACAGACCGTTGGTGCGCGCGAGGGTGAGGAAGTCGGTATCGGCCGCCAGGAACAGATCGCCGCGGCGCGCGACGCGGAGATTGCTGAGGAGCGTGCCGGATCCGCCGTACTGGATTTCCACCCGCACCCCGAACCGGCGTTCGTAATCGGCGACTGCGGCGCTGACGGGGGCCTTGAGTCCCGCGGCGCAGTAGAGCAGCAGGGGGGCGAGCGGAGCGCCCTGTGTCGAAGTGCGCGGTGGGCGGGCGAGGCGAGCCAGGAGCAACGCCGCGGTACCGGCCAGCAGCAGGGTGATGAGGAGGAAACGCGAGGCTGTTTTCATGGGGTCAGGAACCCGCGCTGTTTCGAACGGCGCGCGTGGGGCGTTCCCCGGGTGCGGCGCACCGGTGGGGCCGGTTGAACGGTGGGCGTGGGGAGACCCGTCTCACGCGCGAGACCATCACCTTGCCCGGGTCCTGGTGGGAGCGAAAAACGGGCGTGCGCGGGAATGCTACAAACCGGAAGAAGCTGCGGGGGCGCGGGCGGTGATCATCCCGGGTTGAGTCATCAGCTCACGTCCATTCCGGTTGCCGGTGACGTTGTAGAAGGGTTCATCGCCCCAGAAGACGAAGCCCGCCAGCTCCGGGAAGGTGGAGGAAAGCTTGTGCCACACGTCCAGACTGTCGCGAGACGGCTCCTGGGGATCGCGCATGCCCAGCTCGGCCCACCAGATGACCTTGCCGGCCGTGCGCTTCTTTTCCACCGCCCAGGCGTATTCGTCGAACACGAGGCCGCTGCCATAAGCGGATTTGCCGATGACGTCGACAAAGGCGTCGCCCGGGTAGCAGGCCTGCAACGCGCCGTTCCGCTGGGTGGTGTGGTAGGCCCAGACGAGGTTGGTCAGTCCCCTGGTGACGGTGAAATGACGATGCACCACGCGATAAAGCTCGATGATGTTTTCGGCTCCCTGTTTGGCATGCCATTTGAACTGGTCATCGCTTTCCACGAAGGGCGTGTAGACCACCGCCACTCCCTGGTCCTGGAGCCATTTCAGGTTGGCCGCCATCCGGTCGAGCTGCGCGTAGAACCGTGTTTTGACCGGGTTCTCTCCCGGGGCCCGGATGGCCTCACTGGGGCAGGCCTCGTTCCAGGCGCCACCGCAAGGATTGGCCCAGAACGTGTAAACGCCGGGGATGATGCCGCGGGCGTGGAGCGCTTTCACACCCTGGTTCCAGGCCGCATCCGGAAAGGGGTGATCCTCGAAGTCGTAGGTCACGCAGGCGTAGCCGGGGAGAAGTCCGGTGTGATCGCGGAGTTTTCGCACCCAGTTGCCGGGATGATCGGGGTC
>JADLFD010000562.1 GCA_020845805.1 Verrucomicrobiales bacterium
CGGGAGGCAGAGGGTGCCTCCGGAGGAGAGCGCACCGAGGACCTCGCGGAAGAACGGGTCATGGCCGAGCCCGGAGAACTGGCTGAAGCGGAGACCGGGTTCGGGCTGGAAGGTGCGGAGGTACCACTCAAGGAAATGTGCCACCGCGTGCACGGGCGTGACCACGGCTTTGGGTTCGCCGGTGGAACCCGAGGTAAAGAGGACGTATGCCGGCCGCTCGGGAAGTGGGGGTCCGTCGAACGCAAGTGCCTCGGGGGCGCTCGTGGGATCTTCTGGATGTTGCGCGGCGAGGCCGATCTGGAGGGTGCCGAGTCGGTGCATTTCCTCGAGCAGCACCCGGGGCGGGGCGGCGGGGGTGATTTGAATCCAGGCCGCGGGCCGCGCCAGCCGCAGGCGGTGGGCGAGGATTTCGGGCGGGTAGGCGTCGTCGAGGAGCAGGAGGGCGGCGCCGGCGCGCAGGACGCCAATCAAAGCGGGGATCAGGGGCGCGGTGCGCGTGGCGTGGAGGGCCACCAGACTCCCCGGTTTGACCTGCGCCGCGCGCAGTGCGTGGGCCGTGGCAGCGGAGTGGCGTTCCACGTCGCCGTAAGACCAGGTTTGCGAACCTTGGACGATCGCGGGGCAGGCGGGGGAACGGGCGGCCACCCGCTCGAAGGGTTCGGTCAAAGAGGCGAGCGCACTGCGGACCAGTTGCTGTTGGGGGTCGGGCAGGAACCGGGCAGCGTCCGGGGTGACGAGGCTGAGGTCTCGCAGGGGCGCGGAAGGCGAGGCGGCGGCGTAGGTGAGAATACCGACGAGCTGCGCGAGGAACTCGGTCATGCGCGCCGCGGCGAAGAGGTCGGCACGGTAGACGAGTTCGAGTTCGGTATCCGGACCCCGCTCGTGGACGTAGAGGGTGAAATCGTACTTGGACGGAACGTCAACGGGTTCGAGATCGGTGACTTGAAGCCCGGTCCATGCGAGGGGAACAACCGGGGTTGGGGGGACGAGGTTGAGGAGGGCTTGGAAGACCGGGGTGTACCGCGTCGAGCGCTCGGGGTGGAGGGCTTCGACCAGTTTTTCGAAGGGAACGTCGCGTCCGGCGAAGGCGTCGAGTGCGACGTCACGCGCCTGGCGAAGCAGGTCCAGAAAGGAGCCTTCGACTGGGCCGGCGCAGCGGAGCGGCAGCGTGTTGAGGAAGAGTCCGACCACGCCCTCGAGTTCCTCGCGATCGCGCAGGGAGATGGGAGTGCCGACCACGACCTCCGATTCCCCGACCCATCGCTTGAGCAACAGGGACAGGGCGGCGAGGTGAACCATGAACGGCGTGGCGTGTTCACGCGCGGCCAGGTCCTTCAACTGGCTCGTCAACGAAGGGGGCAATGTGCGGGTGACACGTCCGCTGCGCGCGGCGGATGGATCAGGATGCGGGAAGTCCGTGGGAAGGTCGAGGTGCGGCGGGGCGCCCTGGAGGCGCTGGATCCAGGCCGCGAGGGCGGGGGCCTGAGAGCCCGTGGCGAGGCAATCACGCTGCCAGGTCGCGAAGTCGGCGTACTGGATGGCGAGCTCCGGCGGTGACCAGGCGCGGTTGCCGACCTGGGCGGCGTAGGCTTCCGCCCATTCGCGGAGCATGATCTGGACGGACCAGCCGTCGGTGACGAGGTGATGGGTGGTGACCCAGACCGCGTGGTCGTGGTTGGCGAGGCGGATGAGCGCCGCGCGCAGGAGCGGTGCGGTGCGCAGGTCGAAGGGGGGGCGGGTCAGGTCGGCGGTGAGCGAGGCGAGCCTCGTGTCCCGCTCCGGGGTTGGGATTTCGGAGAGATCGAACTCGGACCATGGGATCACCACCTCGTGGTGAATCCGTTGGAGGAGGTCGTTCCCCTGGAGGTGGAAGCCTGTGCGCAGGGATTCGTGACGGGCGACCACCTCCGCGAGGGCTGCGCGGAGCGCCTCGGTGTGCAGGGGGCCGCGGAATCGGAGGCCGAACGGGAGGTGGAAGGTCGGCGTGCCCGGGTCGAGTTCCTCAAGGAACCACATTCGCGTCTGCGCGAACGAGGCAGGGAACGCGACGGGGTGGGAGGCGACTGGACCAGGGGACTGCGGCAGTCCGGGAGAGCAGTCTTTGGGTTCGGGATCCGCCACAGGTCGCGGTGGGATCATGCCCCAGGCCGAGGCTGTCGTCGATGCGTTCGTCGCAGGGGTGCGCCGCCACGTTCGGCACGGGTGTCGCTCAGGATTTTCGGCGCGGAAGCGCGCGGAGTGCGGGAGCCGAGGGGGCGCCTGAGTGAGTTCGGCGCTCCTCCAGGATCCGCGCGAGGGCGCGGGCGGTGGGAGCGCGGAACAGGTCTTGAACGCCGATCTCCAGGCCGGTGCGGGCTTTGAGCCGGGCCGCCACCTGCATCGCGGTGAGCGAATGGCCGCCGAGCGTGAAGAAATCCGAATCGGGGTGCATGGGTTGCGTTCCCAGCGTTTCCGCCCAGACGGCGAGGATCATGGCTTCGTCGTCGGTGGGGCGCGGTACGGAAGGCTGGACCGGAACGGCTGCGGGTTGGGCTGGCGACGGCGTGGGGCAGGAACGATTAGGTTCCGCGCTGTGCGTGGGAGGGCCTGCTGGAATGGGGTGAGCCAAAACCGCGGAGTGCGGTGAGGCCAATTCGCGGAGGAGCGCTTGGAAGGCGTCGATGAACGAGGTGGCGGGAAAGGGTTGGGCCGTTATCTGCCGGTCGCATTCGAGTTCACCCTGCCAGGTGCCATCAGGTCCGGGGGTGAGACTGAGACAGAGGTCAGTCTTGGCGGCACCCGTGGAGAGGGGGACTGGGGTGGTGATCAACCCGGGCAGGTGGAGGGCGGGCCAGGGTTGCTCGAGCAGGACGAAGAAATGTCGGAATAACGCGGCGCCCTGGCCTCCGTGCCAACCTGCGGCGCGCGCGAGGTCGGGGGCGGCGATGCGTCGGTGATTGGCACAGCGAAGGACGGTTTCGCGCACGCGCGCGAGAACTTGGTGGAACGGCTGGGTATGAGCGTGGCGAACCCGGATGGGCAGGGTGTTAAGCAGGTAACCGGCGGTGTCCTGGAGTTCGGCGCGATCGCGGAGTGAGAAGGGGGTTCCGAGGACCAAGTCGGGCGCGTTCAGGTGACGTGCGAGGCACACTGCGTAGGCGGCGAGACCGGCCATGAACGAGGAACAGCCTGCCGTGCGCGCCCATGATTCGAGAGTGCGGCGGGACGAGGCGGGAATGGTAAAGCGATGGATCTCGGCGCGCGGGGCGATCGTGAGTGGCTTGTGGGGTGAGTCCGGGCTGTCGCCCTGGTGCGAGGCGACGGGATGGTACCCGTCGAGTTCGCGTTGCCAGAACTCCCGCGCCAGACGGCCGGGATCCGACTGCAGCGCGGCGGCTTCCCAGGCTGCGTAATCCACCATGGTCACCTGTTCCGTGTCGGCAGGCAGAGAGTGTGGCTGGCCAGCGTAGGCGGCGGCGAGGTGTTGGAACACGAGTCGGACGGAGTGCTCATCGACCAACGCATGATGGAAGTTGAACACCAGCAGTCGTGTGTCGCCCTGTTCGGGGCCGACGGCGAAACGTACGAGCGGTGGGGTGTTCAACTCGAAAGGTCGCCGGATTTCCTCGGTGGCGAGGGCCAGCGGGTCCGAGTTGCTGTCACGAAGCGCGACCAGATCGCCCATGCCGGGAGTCGTGGCTTCCTGAATCTCCTGTCGGAGGACGCCGTCGACCCAGTGAAACCGAGTACGAAGCGCGGGATGCTGGGAGAGGGTCGCCTGCCACGCCGCCGCCAGTCGGTCGAGTTGCAGGGGCCCACGGATTTGGAAGGCGAACGGAACGTGGTAAGCGGTGGGATCCGGCAGCTGTTGGTGCAGGAAGCAGAGTTGGGATTGTCCCAGGGACGCGGGTCCGGACGGCGCGTGGGTGACCTCCACGGGGTGGAAGGCGGGACCCTCGGTCGAGGTGGTCGCCGAGGCCTGCTGGCTGGAGCGGATGAACCCGGCGAGTTGTGCCAGAGTGGGATGTTCGAAAACGGCGGACCACGGCACGCGGCAGCGGAATTCCTGCTGCATTTCCGCAGCGAGGCGCAGCGCGAGCAGAGAGTGGCCGCCGAGATCGAGGAAATGAGCCTCGGCGTCCACGGCGGGCACTCGAAGGATGCGGCACCACAGCTGGGCAAGGCGGGTTTCGACCTCGTCGAGGGCGCGGGTGGCGGCGCGTTGGGAATTGCGATCGGCGGGGAGTGATGGGGCGTGTTCCGCGGCCAGTCGGGCGCGGTCGATCTTGCCGTTGGGATTGAGCGGGAGTTTCTCGAGCCATTCCCAACGCGAAGGAATCATCGGTTCCGGCAGTCGCGTGCGCAGGTGCTGGCGTAGTTCCGTCACCGTGGGCGTGAAACCGGGCACGGGTGCGACAATGCCCACGAGTTCACGTCCCCCGTCGGGTGTGGTGCGACCGACGATCGCGGCTTCGCGGAGGCTGGGATGCAGGAGCAGTGCGTTTTCCACCTCCCCGGGCTCGATGCGGTGGCCGCGGATCTTGAGTTGATCATCGACCCGGCCCAGGAACTCGAGGAGGCCGTCCGCGCGCCAGCGCACGCGGTCCCCGGAGCGATAGAGGGTGGCGGGGCCATCGCCGGAGTCGGGATCCGGGACGAAGGCGGCGCGCGTGAACTCCGGCTGCTGCCAGTAGCCGAGGGCGAGACCGTCGCCACCGATGTAGAGCTCACCCGATTCCCCCGGCGGAACCTCGCGGCGCTGCTCATCCAGAACGCGGCAGACGGTCTGGGCGAGCGGGCGCCCGATGGGGATGCTGGACCAACCGCCGACGGGAGGGGTGCGGGGGATGGCGTAGGTGGTGGTGAAGGTGGTGCCTTCGGTGGGTCCGTAGCCGTTGATGATCTCGGTGTCGGGCAGGGCGGCGAGCGCGCGCTGGACGTGCGGGACGGACAAGGCTTCGCCGCCGGTGAGCACATGGCGCAGCGGTCGCAGCACGTCCGGCCGTTGATCGACGATCTGGTTGAAGAGCCCGGCGGTGAGCCAGGCAGACGTGACCTGGTGGCGTGCGATGATTTCGCCGAGACGTTCCGCCGTGGGATAGCGATCGGGGAACAGGACGCAGGCACCGCCGTGGAGCAGGGGGCCCCAGAGTTCGAGGGTCGACGCATCGAACGCGGTCGGCGCCAGCAGCAGGAATCGCAAGTCGGGTCCCCAGGGTAGGAAATCCGTGGCGAGGACCAGCCGCAGAATGGCGCGATGCGGGACGGTGACCGCTTTGGGCACGCCGGTGGATCCCGAGGTGAACATCACATACGCCGCATCGGTGGCGCGGCCGGCCGACGGCCGGCCGGTGTCGGGCTGGCGGCTCAGGTCGGAGAGGACCGAGGCGGAGTGGAGATCGAGCAGGGGGGGCATCGGATCGGCGATGCCAAGGTCGGGCGCTTCCCCTGCGTGAAGCAGCAGGTGAGGTTGGGCGCAACGCAGCATTTGAGCGAGGCGCGAGGCGGGCTGATCCAGGGGAAGGGGGACATAGATGGCGCCCACCTTGAGTACGGCCAGGATCGCAATGACGAGGTCGGCGGATCGATCCAGCAGCAGTGCGACCGGAGCGCCGGCGGGGATGCCCTGATTCCTGAGCAGTTCCGCGAGTTGGTTGGCGCGTCGGTGCAGTTGCTCGTAGGTGAGCGTCCCGGACTCGCCGACCAGCGCGGGTCGCTGTGGGAACTGGACGGCGATGCGTTCGAACTCCGCCGGGACGGTGGAATCGCGAGGATAGCCGCGAACCGGCTCGCGGATCCGCGCGGGTTGCGCGTTGGGCAGGTGAGAGTCCACGCCTGGGTTGAGCGCGGAGACCCTGGATCAGATGGGACGCCACGTCCCCGAGCCCTCCGCGAAGCGCGGATGGAATACCTCTTTGCCCCCGGGGCGCCAAGTGCGCTGTGGACCCGGGTGCGGCGCCCGCCACCGGCCGGACCCGATGCTCAGGCGGCGGAAGGATCGTAGTTCAGCCACGGGCCGAGCCAGCGTTCGCATTCCGAGACGGGCTCCGACTTGCGGCGGGCCAGGTCTTCGATCTGGTCCCGGCCGATTTTGCCGACGGCGAAGTACTTCGATTCCGGGTGGGAAAAGTAGAAGCCGCTCACGCTGGAACCCGGCCACATGGCAAAATTCTCGGTGAGCTCCATGCCGGTGAGGCGGGCCACATCGAGCAGGGACCAAAGCGTGCGCTTGGCGGTGTGGTCGGGGCACGCGGGATAGCCGGGTGCGGGTCGGATGCCGCGGTAGCGCTCCTCGATGAGGTCCTCGGGAGAGAGGTTTTCGGTGGCGCCGAAACCCCAGGCCTCCCGCGCCTTCCGGTGCAGATACTCGGCGAAGGCTTCCGCCAGGCGGTCGGCGATGGCTTCCGCCAGGATGGCATTGTAGTCGTCATGGCCGGCCTTAAAGCGTTCGACCATCTCGTGAAGGCCGTGACCGGAGGTGACGGCGAACGCGCCGAAGTAGTCCGGGTGGTCGCTGGAGACAAAATCCGCCAGGCAACGATAGGGCTGGCCGTCCTCCTTCAGCGCCTGCTGTCGCAGGAAGTGGAAGGTGGTGAGGGGCGTGGTGCGCGATTCGTCCGAGTAGAGAACCACGTCATCGCCGGCACGGCGGGCGGGGAAGAATCCGTAGACACCGCGGAGCCGGAGCGAGTGGTCGTTCGCGATGCGTTGCAGGAGTTCCTGCGCATCGGCGTACAGCTTGCGTGCCTCTTCGCCGTGTTTGGGGTGGTCGAGGATGGCGGGGTATCGGCCACGCAATTCCCAGGTGTGGAAGAAGGGGGACCAGTCGATGAGCGGGATGAGGTCCTGGAGCGTGACCGATTCCGTTGGGGTGGACGACGCGGCGCCGGGCGTGGCGGTGGAGTCGAGCACGCGGAGTCCGGTGAAGGCCGGGCGTGCGGGGGGTGGGAAACTGGGGAGGACGGGGGCGCGTCGGCGGGCTTCGTCGAGGGGAACGAGTTTCTGGTGCTGGCCGGCATGTTGAGCGCGGAGGCGGTCGTAATCGGCGCGCAGCGTTTCGGCGAACTGGCCGTGGTCGTCGGGGCTGAGCAGCGCGCTCACCACGGGCACGGCGCGGCTGGCGTCGAGCACATGGACCACGGGGTGCTGGTAGAAGGGGGCGATTTTGACGGCGGTATGGGCGCGGCTGGTGGTGGCGCCCCCGATCAGCAGCGGGAGCTTGAAGCCAAGCCGCTCCATCTCGCGCGCGAGGTGTGCCATCTCGTCGAGCGAAGGGGTGATCAGGCCGCTGAGGCCGATGACATCGACGTTCTTCTCCCGGGCGGTTTCGAGGATGCGGTCGGCCGGCACCATGACCCCGAGGTCGATGACCTCGTAGTTGTTACAGGCGAGCACGACGCCGACGATGTTCTTGCCGATGTCATGCACGTCGCCTTTGACGGTCGCGAGCAGCACACGGCCGGCGGTGCGCGTGGCCTGGCCGGCGCTTTCCGCGGCGCGTATTTCGGCCTCCATGAACGGCGTGAGATAGGCCACCGCCTTCTTCATGACGCGCGCGGATTTGACGACCTGGGGCAGGAACATCTTACCCGCGCCGAAGAGGTCGCCGACGGTGTTCATGCCCGCCATCAGCGGGCCTTCGATGACCAGGAGCGGGCGCCCGAGTTTCACGCGCGCCTCCTCGGCATCGGCGGCTACGTGCGCGTCGATGCCCTTGACCAGCGCGTGTTCGAGGCGCTTTTCGACGGGCAGGGAGCGCCAGGCTTCATCGACCTTGGCGATCTCCGCGCGATCGCCCGAGGCCCGCAGCTTGAGTTCCTCGCCGTGCGCCACCAGGCGTTCGGTGGCGTCGGGACGACGGTTGAGCAGGACGTCCTCGACGCGCTCGAGCAGGTCCTTCGGGATCTCCTCGTAGACCTCGAGCATGCCGGCGTTGACGATGCCCATGTCCAGGCCGGCGCGGATGGCGTGGTAGAGGAACGCGGCGTGCATGGCTTCGCGCACCGCGTTGTTGCCGCGGAAGGCGAAGCTGACGTTGGAGATGCCGCCACTGACCTTGGCGCCGGGCAGATGTTCCTTGATCCAGCGCGTGGCGCGGATGAAGTCGACCGCGTAGTTGGCGTGTTCCTCGATGCCCGTTCCCACGGTGAGCACATTCGGATCGAAGATGATGTCGTCGGGCGGGAACCCGGCGGACTTCGTCAGCAGGTCGTAGGAACGCTGGCACACCTCGACGCGGCGCTCGAAGGAGTCGGCCTGACCGCGTTCATCGAAGGCCATGACCACCACGGCGGCACCGTAGCGGTGCACGTGTCGCGCCTGCTCGAGGAACTTGGCCTCGCCTTCCTTAAGGGAGATCGAGTTGACGATGGACTTGCCCTGCACGCACTGGAGTCCGGCCTCCAGGACCGACCACTTGGAGGAGTCGATCATGAACGGCACCCGCGCGATCTCGGGCTCCGAGGAGGCGAGCAGGAGGAACCGCTTCATGGCGGCGACGCCATCGAGCATGCCCTCGTCCATGCAGACGTCGATGACCTGGGCGCCGTTCTCGACCTGCTGTTTGGCGACGGCGAGGGCTTCCTCGTATTTCCCGGCGAGGATCAGCTGCTTGAACTTGGGGGATCCCGCGACGTTGGTGCGTTCGCCGATGTTCACGAACGACTGCGCCGCGGTGGCGGTGTCGGACGCCACCGGCAGATCGTCCGGATCGGGCGCCGGCGGTTCCTGAGGGCCTTCGATCCGCGTGGAGCGCAGCGAGAACGGTTCGAGGCCGCTCAATCGCAGCGCAGGGGGGATGGTCGGCAGGATGCGGGGCGCGTGGTCGCGAACGGCCTCGGCGATGGCGGCGATGTGGGCGGGAGTGGTGCCGCAGCAGCCGCCGACCAGGTTCAGCCAGCCGTTGGCGGCCCATTCCTTCAATTTGGGTGCCAGCGTGGCGGGGGTTTCCGGGAAGCCGGTTTCGGAGAGCGGATCCGGGAGACCGGCGTTCGGGTAGAAGCAGGTGTAGGTGGGGACCACCCGGATGAGCTCTTCCACCGAGGCGCGCATTTCCTTGGGACCCAGGGCGCAGTTGAGTCCGAGCGCGAGCGGTCTCGCATGCATCACCGAATGCCAGAAGGCGGTGGGGGTCTGTCCGGTGAGGGTGCGGCCCGAGAGATCCGTGATGGTGCCTGAGATCAGGATGGGGATGCGCCGTGCGCGCGCCTCGAAGACCTCCTCGATGGCCACGAGGGCGGCCTTGGCATTGAGCGTGTCGAAGATGGTTTCCACCAGCAGCACGTCGACCTGGCCGTCGAGCAACGCCTCCACCTGCTCGCGATAGGCGCGTCGGAGTTGGTCGAAATTGACGGCGCGGAATCCCGGGTCGTTGACGTCGCCGGAAATGGACGCGGTGACCGGCATGGGGCCCAGGGCGCCGGCGACAAAGCGGGGTTGGCCGGTCTGGTTCGCGACCTGATCCGCGGCGGCGCGCGCGAGGCGGGCGGCGGCGAGATTCATGTCGCGCGCGATTTCCTGGAGGAAGGGATCCTGGACCACGGCCTCGAAGAACGCCTGGTCCTTCCGCGCCTCGGGGTGCTGGAGGTACAGGAAGTCGTGCTGGGCCAGCGTGGTGGCGCCGAAGGTGTTGGTCTCGATGACATCGGCCCCGGCCTCGAGGTATTGGCGATGGATGGTGGCGATGACCTCCGGGTTGGTGATCTGGAGGAGCTCGTTGTTGCCCTTGAGATCCTTGCCTTTCCAATCCGCAAAGCGGCTCCCGCGGAAGGCGGCTTCGTTGAGCTTGAAACGCTGCACCATGGTTCCCATGGCGCCGTCGAGGAGGACGATGCGTTGGGAGAGCAACCGTTCCAGCGGATGCGCGTCGTGGGTAGGGTTCATCGCGTGTCAGCTCCGGAGAGCACAGGCCCGAGCATGCGGTGTGACAATAAACAAATCAAGATATCCGGATATGATGATATGAAGCATTGTCGAGCGCCTGCGGCAGGTGGAGGTATCGGCGGGATGGGGCGGGGTCTGGAGGGGGCATCGGCGCAAACAAAGTCTCGGTTTGGCCAACTGTCGCGTGGCCGGAGGGGGGGTGGCCGAGGCAGGGTCCAGCGCATGACGAACCTTGGCGGTCGTGGTTGGTCCCGTGCGTTCGCGATCCTGATCGCGTGCGCCGGGGTGGGGGCGGCGAGCGGCGCGGTCCCCGTGCGCCCTCCGGCGGTGCCGTTGGTGGCGTGTGATCCCTATTTCAGCGTGTGGTCGCCGGGTGACCAGTTGGCGGGGGTGGACACGGTGCACTGGACAGGGAAGCCGCATCGGCTCGGCAGCTGGATCCGGGTGGATGACCGGACGTATTGGTTGATGGGGGCGACGCCCGAGGGGGCGGTGGCGATGACGCAGACGGGATTGGCGGTGTGGCCGACCCGGACGGTGTACCGCTTTGAGGGGGGCGGGTTGGCCTTGACCCTGACGTTTCTGACGCCTGCCCTTCCTGATGATTTGGAGGTGCTGTCGCGTCCGGTCACCTATCTGACGTACGAGATGCGGGCGACGGACGGTCGGGAGCACGCGGTGTCGGTGGGCCTCAGCGCCGGCGCGGAATTGGCGGTGAACGTCCCCTCGCAAAGGGTTCAGGCTTCGGTAGGCGCCGAAGTGGAGGGGTTGGCGGTCATGGCGGTCCGTTCCCAGGAGCAACCCATCCTGGCCAAACGCGGGGATGATCTGCGCATCGACTGGGGGCGGTTCATGCTGGCGGCACCGAAGGAGACCGTGATGGAACGGAACGTGGGGGAACGCGCCAAGATGGACGCGGCCGCGGTCAAGTCGGGTCGGCTTTCGGCGGAGGTGGTGGGAGTGCTGAGCGGGCCGGCGGAGGGTGCGTCGGTGGCGATGGTGTTGAATGGTGGGAAGGTCGGAGCGGCTGCGGTCCAGCGGTGGGCCATGGTGGCCTACGACGATGTGTTCTCCATCCAGTACATGAAGCGCAATCTGCGTCCGTACTGGCGTCGGAACGGCGGGGACGACCAGGCATTGCTGGCGGCCTCGGCGCGGGAGCGTGAGGCCTTGGTGCGGCGCTGCGAGGCGTTTGACGCTGAGTTGATGGCGGATTTGGAGCGGGTGGGCGGTCCCAATTACGCCGCTTTGGGAGCGCTGGCGTACCGGCAGTGTTTTGCGGCGGGGAAATTCGTGGCCGACGCGAACGGGAAGCCGTTGCAGTTCTGCAAGGAGAACCACTCGAACGGGTGCATCGCGACCTCGGACGTCTTTTATCCCATGGCGCCGCAGTTCCTTTTGTTTGGACCGACGCTGACCAAGTCGTTCCTGGTGCCTTTCATGAACTACGCGACCAGCGAACGGTGGAAGTTTCCTTTCGCGCCGCATGATCTGGGCACCTATCCCCACGCGAACGGTCAGGTGTATGGGGGCGGGGAGCGCACGGAGGAGAATCAGATGCCGGTGGAAGAGACCGGGAACCTGCTGATCCTGATGGGGGCTCTGGCGCAGATGGAAGGGAACGCGGGCTTTGCGTCGCTCTATTGGCCGCAGCTCCAGCGTTGGGCGGACTACCTGGTCTCGAAGGGGTTCGATCCAGAGAACCAGCTTTGCACCGACGATTTCGCCGGGCACTTGGCGCATAATGTGAACCTCAGTGCGAAGGCGATCTGCGGACTGGGTGCGTTTGCGAAACTGTGCGACCTGCGGGGCGAGGCGCAGACGGCGGCGCGCTATCGTGGTTTGGCGGAGGAGTTCGCGCGGCGGTGGGTGAAGGAGGCCGCGGACGGGGATCACTACCGGCTCGCCTTCGACAAGCCCGGTTCCTGGAGTCAGAAGTACAACCTGGTCTGGGATCGCGTGCTGGGCCTGAAGCTGTTCCCGCCCGAGGTGGCCCGCACCGAGATGGCGTACTACCGACGGATGCAAAACGAGTATGGGCTCCCGCTCGACAACCGGGAGACGTACACGAAGCTGGATTGGATCCTTTGGACCGCGACGCTGACGGGCGAGCGCAGTGATTTTGACGCGCTGCTGGAGCCGGTGATGCGCTTCGTGAATGCGACGCCAGATCGTTCCCCGCTCACGGACTGGTACCAGACCAAGACGGCGAAGAAGGTGGGTTTCACCGCCCGGCCGGTGATTGGCGGAGTCTTTTTGCCGATGCTGCAGGATGGGGCCATGTGGAAGAAGTACGCCTCCCGGGACAAGGCGAACGTGTCCGGGTGGGCGCCGATGCCCCAACCGCCGAAGGTGTCGGTGGTGGTACCGAGTGCGCGGGACGGCGAAGTGCGTTGGAAGTACCGGCTTGAGGAGCCCACGGGCCGCTGGCAGGAAACGCAGTATGACGACACCGCGTGGAGCGAAGGTGTGGGCGGCTTCGGGAGCAAAGGCACCCCGAGCGCGAGTGTCGGCACCGAGTGGAAGACGGGCGCGATCTGGCTGCGGCGGGTGGTGGAAATTCCTGCCGGCACGAAGAAGCATCTCGAGCAATTGCAGGTGCTCATTCACCACGACGAGGACGCGGAAGTGTATTGGAACGGGACGCGACTCCTCTCGCTGACGGGCTACAGCACCGATTACGAGACCGTGCCGCTGGCGCCGGTGGCACGCGCGGTGTTGCAGGAGGGACGGAACGTGATCGCGGTCCACTGCCGGCAAACCGGGGGAGGGCAGTATATCGACGTTGGCCTGGTGCGCGTGGAGGAGGTCGACGCTCCCTGACCCAACCTCCGAGACGCGAGCAGGGAACCCGTCCAGCTAAGCGGCGGGTTCCCGGTGGGAAATCGACGCACGGTTTGGCGTCGGGGATGGCGGCCAGTCGCCGCACCTGCACCCGCTCTCGCCGGCGGAATCTCCGACCAGAGTGTGTAGAGAGTCAGGCCTGACCGAAGGTGGCCGGGCGAGGCTTCGAGCCACAGCGGCGACGGAGGTTTCCACCTGCGACAACCAGGCTCCCGGCGGCCAACAGGAGACGTGAGGATGGCTCTGGAATGCCCTGCAACTCCGGGCGAGAGCCCCATTGCGCCGCGGTATCCACGGACCCGCCCAAGGTAGTTTCGCCGAGACTGACGCTTATCGGGCGGGTCATTTCGTCGGCGAGAGCGGGAGGATGGGGAGCCAGGGCAAGGAAGCCGAGGACCGCCCAGGCGGGAATCTGTTTCGCGGGTTTGATCACGGTCGAGAATCCCGGCCTCACGAAGAGTGGTGCGCCCGGCAGGACTTGAACCTGCACGATGTTACTCACTAGAACCTGAATCTAGCGCGTCTGCCAATTCCGCCACGGGCGCGACCGCCTGGTTGGGCGCCGATCGCCCGCAGGACCCACTGGTTAATCGGGGACGAGCCATCGCGGCAAGCGGAAATTCCAGATTTACGTCACTCGCGGGTTCGAGGGAGGGCCGAGACGGAGTTGGTCGCCGCGGTCTGGAAGTGGTCATTCAGGCAGGCTGAGGACGGTCCGTCAGCGTGGCCAGCAGGGCGGTGGCCAACGCGAGGGAGAAGGGCAGAAGGTCGAACCGCGTGATGTTTCCCCAGATCTTGGCGTTGAGGTCATCGATGCCGTGAAGGGAGACCGCCCCCAGCGCGTAGAGGCCCAGCCACGCGATAAACGCGACCCGAATCCCACGACCCACCCCGGCGCCCGCCGGCGCCCGCAAAACGAGGGGAACCCAGGCGACCAACGCGGCGATGCAGAGGACAGCGAGGACCATCTGCAGGGACTGCCGGCGGTCGTAGAGGTCCAGGCTCGTGGCGATGCCGCGCGCCACGGAGGTCAGGACCAAATCCAGCTGCAAGGCGATGGTCAGGGCGCCTAGCCCCAGGGCCAGGGTCCAGCGACGGGCGGAATCGAAATGGGTGTGACGGGGGGAGGCGTGCGCGGGGAGAGGAAGTCCTGGGGTGCGTCGATGGAGGCGCCAGGCGGCGAACATGACGAGGGCGCAGCCGGCGAGGCGCAGGGAGAGGCTCCCCGCCGCCGGGGCGTTCGTGGGGGGAGTGAGGGGCAGCAGCGGAAGTCGCCGAGGGCTCGCGGCAGGGGATCCCGGTGAGGCCTGAGCGAGCGGGATGGGGCGGGAATGCGCGGCGTCGAGATGGTTCGCCCACGCCCCGTTGCTGCTCAAGTACACGACGCAGATGAGCGAGGTGACGTCGGTGGTGCCGGGGATCGTGAAGGGAAAGTCGAGCCAGTCGTTGGGGGAGGGCACGGGCTGAGGGGGTGCGCTCAGCAAGACGCGTCGCGCCGTCTTCCCGGGCCCTCGCGCGTGCAGGTCCACGGTGACGAAGCGTCCGGAGGGGGAAGCCTCGATCCGGACTCGGACGGGAAACGGGGCGCCGGCAACGGCCTGTGGGGGGGCTTCGAGTTGGGCCCAGGTGGCGTGGGGGTTGAGTGGGCCGAAGATGAGCAGCCAGCCGAGGAGGATCCCGGTCCCGAGGGCGCA
>JADLFD010000563.1 GCA_020845805.1 Verrucomicrobiales bacterium
CCTCGCTCCCCTGGATCGCGCCGCCCAAGCCGCGTTCTCTGCCGCCCTCGGTCCCGAGCTGCGCGTGGTTCCCATCCGCAACGGGCAATGCCAGCGACAACACGGAGGCATCCACTGCGCCACCTCGGTCTACCCGGTGGTCCGCACCCCAGTCCCCCCCGCCCCCGCATCGCCCGCGAACTGAGTGGTCGAGGAGAACTCCGAGCGTCGCCCCACGCCTTCCGCCAGCTTAGGGCTGGTCCCCCGCTCAGGACGGTCGTTTACCGCTTACCTTTCCGGAGCTCGCCAAAACCGGCCGTGCCCCAGGGAAGTGTCGCCAGCAGCGCCAGACTCCGCACCGCCCATCGTGCCCACTGACTCTTGGGCACGGCTCCGAGCATCGGCCTGAGCAGGGTTCGGTAGGTCCAGTCCGGCATGCCTCTGCAGCATACGGTTCGCATCAGGGACGGCAAAGGGCGTTGCACGGTCGCGAATGCGAGCCGGCGGTCACGGAGGCAGACCCCGGCAAAAATCTCTGCATCCGATCCCACCGGATGGTCGTTGAGCTGAGTGAATGCCGTTTCCTTGCTCGATCATCCTATGAAATCACGAATCCTCCACTACGCCGGCAGCGCCGCCGCCGTCCTGACCGCCCTGGCCACTTCGGCTTCCAGTCATCGCGAAGCCCCGGGCATCACCCACTCGCCCAAACTCGACTGCACCGATTTCTACGTCTTCAGCAGCTACGAGCCCGGACGTGAAGGCTATGTCACGCTCGTCGCCAATTATCTTCCGCTACAGGACGCCTACGGCGGTCCCAACTACTTCCAACTCGACCCGAACGCGGTGTACGAAATCCACGTCGACAACTCAGGCGATGCGGTCGAAGACCTCACCTTCCAGTTCCGGTTCCGCAGTGCGGCGCGCAACATCGCGCTGCCCATCGGCCCCGCCGGCAACCAGAAGACCAATGCAGTCCCCCTCCTCGCCGTGGGCCAGATTACCGCGGCAGACCAAGGCGCGCTGAACGTGGACCAGACGTACCAACTCTCCGTGATCCGCGGCCCGCGCCGCGTCGGAGAGGAAATCCCCGTGCTCAACAGCGCCACCGGCCTGCGCGATTTCACCAAGCCGCAGGACTTCGTCGGGACCAAGACCTTCCCCGACTACGACGCCTACGCCAACGCATACATCTACGAAGTGGCCCTGCCGGGCACGGACAAGAAAGGCCGTGTCTTCGTGGGCCAGCGCAAGGACCCGTTCGTGGTGAACCTCGGCGAGACCTTCGACCTGGTGAACATCAGCACCAGCCCGCTGGGACCTGAGAACGCCAACCGTGACTCGTTGGCCGACAAGAATGTCACCTCGATCTGCCTCGAAGTGCCCGTGGAGTTCCTGCGTGCCAACGCGAACCAACCCATCGTTGGAGCCTGGACTACCGCCAGCATTCCCGCGCGCAATCCTGAAGGCGCCACGGTCCTGACCCAGCACAGCCGTCTCTCCATGCCCCTCGTCAACGAGGTGGTCGTCGGCCTGAAGGACAAGGACGCGTTCAATGCCTCCGAACCCAAGGACGATCTGCAGTTCGCCGACTACGTGACTCATCCGACCCTGCCGACGATTCTCGAACTCCTCTACGGCGCCGCCGGAGTCAAAGCCCCTACCCTGTATCCGCGCACCGATCTCCTCGCTGTGTTCGTCACCGGCGTCGAAGGCCTCAACAAGAACGGTTCCCTGGGCGAGATGCAGCGCCTCAACACCAGCATCGCGCCCACCCCGCGCGCCCAGCAGAAGAACATGGGCGTGCTCGCCGGCGACAACGCCGGATTCCCCAACGGTCGCCGCCCCGGCGATGACGTCGTCGATATGGCCCTCCGCGTGGTCATGGGAGCGCTCCTCCCCGCCGACGTCGCGCCGTCCGGCAAGCTCCCGTTCACCGACGGCGCCACGGTCACGGCGTCCATGTTCCCGGATCGTTTCCCCTACCTGAACTCGCCGATCGGCGGTTCGCCCAACGAACCCACCATCACCATCACGCCCCAGGTCTCCGGATCGGTGCACGGTCCCTACCGCTCCGTCCCCGGCACCTTCGATCCCGCCACCCGCACGCTCTCGGTCGACAAACCCGCGGATGGTGAAACCGCAGGGTTCCTGCGACTGAAGTCGAATCAGCAGGTGCGCCTCGAGGCGCCGCGTGCCACCGGCAACCAGATCCAGGCCCGTCTCCCCTGACTCCGGCCCGACCGCGGACCCGCCCCCAGGCGGGTCCGCCGGTCCACCGAGTTCTCCCGTGCGGGAGGACGGCGGGTTTCGGATCCAATGAATCATTCCCGTGTGTGATTCGAAACCCGCCGCAACCCGATCCACGCGCGCCGCTCACCTGGTCCCAACGGAACCCTTCGCCGCCCGCCTCCTCACCCAGCGATCGCTCCGGCCCGGCTTCTCCCTCGCCCCATCATGAAACCCCTTCTGGCCACCGCGTTCATGCTCGCCTCGTTCCTGAGCCCGGCGCCGGCCGTCACCTCGCCCCATCGGCATCTCCCTGCCTCCGAAGCGACCGTGATCGCCACGCTGCCTCGACGCACCGATTTCCCCCGCAGCTCCCAGTCCTCCGCGGAATCTGCCGCCCTCCCGTCGCAGTCGGACCTGGCCACCGTCCGTGAGTGGATCGCCCAGGCGCGACGGGATGCGGATCCTCGCTGGTTGACCCGCGCCCTCGCGCGCCTGGATGCCCTCCCCACCGCCACCCTCGCGCAAACCGACGCCCTGCTCTTGCGGGCCGAGACACTCCAGGGCCTTCACCAGTTCCAACCCGCGCTCACTCAGCTCGACACTCTGCTGCGCCAGGATCCCCGTCACCCCGGGGCTTGGCGTCTCAAGGCCGCGCTGCACCAACTCCTCGGGGACTACGACACGGCCCGCGCCGCCATCCTGAATCTCCTGCGCTGGGGCCATGAACTCGATGCCGCCATCGCCGCCGCGGCGCTCACCGGTCTCACCGCCGGCTCGGTCGATACCGCCACCACGCTGACCTCCGTCATTCGACGGCACCCGCAGGCTCCGGCCGAAATCCGGGCCTGGGGATGGAGCACGGCCGGCGAAATCCTCGCGCTCCATGGCGATCCCGCCGCGGCCGAGTCGTGCTTCCGCGAATCACTCCGAGGGCAGCCCGACTCGCCCTACACGACCGGCGCCCTGGCTGATCTCCTGCTCGAACAGAACCGCCCTTCCGAAGTCATCGAACTCCTGCGTGACGCAACCTCAGAGGGCCTCCGTCTCCGGCTCGCAGAAGCCCTGTCACAGTCCCACTCCTCGTCTCCTGAGCTCCGCAACCTGGTTCAACAGATCCAGGAAGGCTTCGAACTCTCCCACTGGCGAGGCGATGCGTTACACCTCCGTGAACAAGCCCGCTTCACGCTGCGCTTGCGACATCAAGCCTCCGAAGCCCTCACGCTCGCCCGCGCGAACTGGGAGATTCAGAAGGAACCCGCCGATCTCCTGCTCCTCCTGGAGACCGCGCAAGCCGCCGGAGATTCCGCCGCACTAAGGGCCGCGGAGATCTGGGCGCGCACCCACCAACCCGCGACGTGGAACCATTTCCAAAGCCGGAGCGCCCGAGCCGTGGCCACACGCCCCGAGTCGGCCACGCTCCCCACCCCGATCGCCGCTCGATGAACCTCTCCCTCCTCCCCCAACTGCGCACCGTCGTTCTCTTGTTGGTCTGTCTGGCTTGTCCCCGCTTCTGCCACGCACACCGACTCAGCGACGCTTGCCTCCGCATCGAGGAGTCCCGCGGCGCCTGGACCGGCTGCTTCGACGTTTCTCTGCGTGATCTGGACGTCCTCGTGCCGCTCGATGACAACCGCGATGGCGACGTCACGTGGGGCGAACTCCGCCGCGCCTTCCCCGTCATCGAGTCCAAGCTCCGCACACACCTTCGCTTTCAGTCGGGTTCGGAACCACTCACCCTCGCCGACCTCGATCTCGCCGTGGCCTCCATCGCCGGGGAACCCGCCGCCTCCGTTACTTTCCAGCTCACGGCCGCCCACCCAACCCCCGCATCGATCCAAACGGTCTCCGTCCATTACGACCTGCTCTTCGACCTCGACCCCGCCCACCGGGGCCTGCTCCGCTTCGCCTCCGGGACGACGGTCCAAACCCACGTCTTCGCTCCGGACGCCTCCGAACTCGAACTCCGTTCCAGCTCCGATGTCACCTCCCTCGCGGGGGCCCCTTCGCCCGAGGGCCAACCCCAGCAGCCGCCCGTTCCCTCAACCCGAGCCATGCTGCAGCACGTCCGGGAGGGGATTCACCACATCTGGATCGGCCTCGACCACATCCTCTTTCTCCTCGCACTCCTCATTCCCGCCGTGATCCGACGTGCACCCGCGACCGGCGCGTCCCAACCGGACGGATTCCGCGCGGTGCTGATGCGGGTCGTGGCCATCGTCACCGCGTTCACGCTGGCGCATTCCATCACCCTCGTGCTCGCCACACTGAACCTCGTGCAACTCCCCTCGCGCCTGGTGGAAACGGTGATCGCGGCCAGCGTGGCGGTCGTCGCGCTCAACAACCTCTTTCCCTTGCTGCGCGATCACCGCGCCGGAATGGCCTTCGCCTTTGGCTTGATCCATGGCTTCGGATTCGCCTCCGTCCTGCAAGACCTCCAACTCCCCGCCCAGGCGCTCGTCTCCAGTCTCGTGGGTTTCAACCTCGGGGTGGAACTCGGTCAACTCGCCATCGTGGCGGTCTTTCTTCCCGTCGCCTACGCCCTTCGCACCACGCGAACCTACCGCCATGTCGTGCTGCAATTCGGTTCCTGCGCCATCCTCGCGCTCGCCATGGCGTGGCTGGCCGAAAGAGCCCTGGATCTCGACCTGACCCGGACCTGATCCCATTCGTGTCCGTCGTACTCCGAAGCCCTGCTGTTCGCATGTCGCCTTCCACTCTCCGCCTCTCCCGTGTGGCGCCGCTCTCCCTCCTCGCCGCCCTGTCCCCTGCGGTCCACGCCGAACCGCATGATCTCACGGAGTTGCCCTCCATGCTCATCCGCGGACGCGCCGATTCGCTGGTCGGCGTCGCCGCCTCCGCCAGCGAGGGCCTGGTGGGCGTCGACCACTTCGAATCGCGGCCCCTCCAACGCCCGGGTGAACTCCTGGAAACCGTGCCCGGCGTGATCCTCACCCAGCACTCGGGCGCGGGTAAGGCGAACCAGTTCTTCCTGCGCGGGTTCAACCTGGACCATGGCACCGACTTCGCCACCTCCCTGGGCGGTGTGCCCATCAACCTCCCCACGCATGCGCACGGCCAGGGCTACACCGACCTCAACTTCGTCATCCCGGAACTCGTCGAGACCGTCCGCTACCGCAAGGGTCCCTATTTCGCCGAACTCGGCGACTTCAGTTCGGCCGGAGCCGCCGACCTCACCTACGCTTCCCGCCTGCCCCAGGGGCTCCTGCAGATCGAAGCCGGAAGCCATGGCTATGCGAGAGGGTTGGTGGCGGACACTCCCGGGCTCGGCGCGGGGCATCTCCTCTACGCCCTCGACCTCAGCCGCCAGGACGGACCCTGGAACCGCCCCGAGGCCTACGAGCGCGTCAACGCCGTGCTGGGCTATAGCCAGGGTGACGACGCCCTCGGCTTCTCCGTGACCGGCATGGCTTACTCCGGGGAGTGGAATGCCACCGACCAAATCGCGGCGCGCGCGCCCCTGGGCCGTTTCGAGACCCTGAATCCCAGCTCGGGCGGACGCTCCTCGCGCTTCAGCCTCCAGGGTGAATGGCATCGCCAAGACGACCATTCCGCCACCCGCCTGCTCGCCTACGGAGTGGGCTATCATCTCGACCTCTTCTCCGACTTCACCTACGCCCTCGCCAGCCCGCTCGGCGACCAGTTCGAACAGCGGGACCAACGTGGGTTCGGAGGCCTGAAGGCGGATCACACCTTCCTCGGTCACCTCGGCGAGCGCTCCTTCGACACCACCGTCGGCCTGCAACTCCGCGGCGACGCGATTGAAACCGGGCTCTCCCAAACCGTGAACCGATCGCGCCGTGACAAACCACAAGACCCGGACCCGCTCACGGGCACCGTCGGGTTCCTTCCGGCCACGACGCGCGCCGACGAGATCGCCCAGATCAGCCTCTCGCCCTACATTTCCAATCGCGCCGAATGGACCTCCTGGCTGCGGTCGGAGCTGGGATTGCGGGCCGACCACTACGCCTTCGACGTCACGAGCGACGATCCGCGAAACAGCGGATCGACCGACGAGACGATCGTCAGTCCCAAAGCAGCGCTGATCTTCGGACCCTGGTCCAACACCGAGTTCTACCTCAACGGCGGCCTTGGTTTTCACAGCAATGACGGCCGGGGCGCCACCACCACCTTCGACCCTTCCACCGGCGACCCGGTGTCGCCCGTCGACCCGCTGGTGCGCACCTACGGTGCCGAGATCGGGGTGCGGAACACCTCGCTTCGCGGACTGCAGTCCTCCCTCTCACTTTGGTGGCTGGACGTGGACAGCGAATTGCTCTTCATCGGCGATGCCGGAACCACCGAGGCCAGCCGGCCAAGCCGCCGCTACGGCCTCGAACTTGCCAACTACTATCAAGCCACCCCCTGGCTCACCCTCGATGCCGATGTCAGCGTTTCCCACGCGGAGTTCCGCGATTCGGATCCCGCCGGCGATCGCATCCCCGGTTCCATCGAAACGGTCGTGGCCGCCGGACTCTCCCTCCACGACCTGGGCGGATTCTTCGCCAGCCTGCGGGTGCGCTACTTCGGACCCCGCCCCCTCATCGAGGATGACTCGGTGCGCTCGGAAGCCACCGTCCTGCTCACTGCGCGGGCCGGGTACCAGTTCCATGACCGCCTCACGTTCTCGGTGGAGGTCTTCAATCTCCTGAACCGGAAGGACGCAGACATCACCTACCTCTACCCTTCGCGCCTGCCTGGTGAAACCCCCGGGCCAGAGGACGGAGGCCACCCGGACCTGCACTTCCACCCCGTCGAACCGCTCAGCGCGCGCGCCACCCTCACCTACCGATTCTGACGGCGTCGAGGCATCCAACCCACTCGCGGCGACGTTCCTCAAGGAAATGGCTCCCAACCTTGCCGAGGATCGCCGCGCACGCTTCTCTCCTGAGGTGAACGCTCCCCGCGCCGACGTCGACTCCTACCCGTTGCTCGACGCCCTGCTCCAG
>JADLFD010000564.1 GCA_020845805.1 Verrucomicrobiales bacterium
AGTTCGAGCAGGACCAGCCCGGCGATGAGCGCCAGGGCGAAGAACATCCCGAGTCGGGTTTCCAGTGAGTTTCTCATGATATCTCCAAGGGACGGCGATTCTCGTCGAAATCGATGGTCAGAAATTCGCGGATCAGCGGGTCGGAACTGGCCCGCAACTCCGTCGGCGTGCCCAAAAATCGCACCTGCCCCTCCGCCATGAAGGCGATGCGATTCGCCACGCCGCAGGCGAGGTCGCGGTCGTGGGTCACCACCACCGACGTCACGCCCAACCGGTGGTTCAGGGCCAGGATCTCACGCCCGATGGTCACCGACCGCAGCGGATCCAGTTCGCTGGTCGGCTCGTCGTAGACAATCAATTGCGGCTCCATCACCAGCGCCCGTGCGATGGCGACGCGCTTCTTCATCCCGCCCGACAGCTCGGACGGCATCTTGTCTTCGGTCCCCTGGAGTCCCACCAGGTCCAACTTCTCCCGCACGATGCGCGCGATGACGTCGGCCGGTTGCCGGCGGTGTTCCGAAAGGTAGAGCCCCACGTTCTCCGCCACTGTCAGGGAGTTCAGCAGCGCGGCCGACTGAAACACCATGGCCATGCGCACGCGATCCCGCGCGCCCTCGTCGTGCACCGGCACGCCCTCCACCCGCACCTCGCCGGCATCCGGACGATCCAGCCCCATGATCTGGCGCAGCAGCACCGTCTTGCCGCTGCCGGAGGGACCCATGAGCACGAACACCTCGCCGCGCTTCACGTGCAGATCGATGCCGCGCAACACCTCCACGCCACGGAAGGACTTGCGCACGCCGACCACGTCGACGGTCACACCCTGGGAGGGATTCGAAGCGGGAGGAGTCATCGGTCGAGAAAGAGAAGGAATCGCGTGAGGCAGTAGTCGAGGATCAGGATCATCACGATCGAGTTGACGACCGCCTTGGTGACCGATCGTCCGATGCCACGCGGACCGCCCAGGGTCTGCAATCCCTGGTGGCAGGACACCAACCCCACCATCACGCCGAACACCAGGCTCTTGAACAGACCCTTGAAAATGTCCACGCCCTCGACCGACATCCGCAGGTTGCTGAAGTAGTCCGCTGCGGTGATGCCGATGTCGCGGTTGAACACCGCCACCAACGCCCCGCCCGTCCAGCCCACCAGCATGGAGAACACCACCAGCAACGGGAGCCCCAGGGTGATGGCCACCATGCGCGGCAACACGAGATAGTGCACCGGATCGATGTTCATCGTGCGCAGCGCGTCGATCTCCTGGTAGACGCGCATGGACCCGATCTCCGCCGCCATGGCGGATCCGATCCGGCCGGCGATGAGGATCGACATCATCACCGGGGCGAGCTCCTCGGCCATGGACAACCCCACCAACCCGCCCAGCAGACCGGAAATGCCACGCTCCGCCAACCGCGGCCCGCTCTGCAACGCCAGCACGCCGCCAATGAACAGCGAGAGCAGGCACGCCATGAACAGGGAGGCGTTCCCGATCTCGAACAACTGCTCGGCCACCTTGCGCCTCTGGCGCAAGGTCTGCGGCAACGCGGCGAAGGTCCGCCAGCCGAGCACGATCATCTCACCGATGCTCTGGAACATGTGGGGTCTCGGAACTCACGACCTTGGGATCCGGCAGGCGCTCGCCCCTCTGAAACCACCGCCACCGCCGTCCTTCGGGAGAGCGTTCATACTGGACGAGCCCGAACAGGATCGAGCCCTTTGTGCGGCCGGGCACCGCATCCCGACGGTAGAGGTTCCAGAGCAGCGACTGACTGCTGGCCCCGGTCCGGGCGTTGCGCTCCTGGCGCCACACCGACCACAGGGGCGACCAGTTCCGCTCCCACATGGCGCCGCGCCGGATCGGTTCCACGAGGGCCAACGCCTGACATCGTTCGTTGCCCTCGAGATCCCGCGACCAAGTGAAGAACGGCCACGAATCAATGCGTCGCGCCGTCTGGCCCGTGGCCTTGTGCCGCTCCACGGCATCCACGTACAGGAACATGCCATACTGACGCCGGTCGCGATCGATACCCTCGGTCATGAGATGCCGGCGCCGGTAAAGCGGCCACAGGTAGGTCTGCCCTTCAAAGGTCGGGGTGTGGCCCACACTGAAGAATGGCAGGACGCGATCCAGGGTCTTCCCTTCCCCGCGCGCGAAACCCACGAACGGCCACAGCGCATTGAACTGGCGATACTTCAGGTCGCGATCGTCAGTCCAGGAGACCAGCGGCCACACCACCGCGGTGTGATCCCGCTTGGGAGAACGCTCGGAGTAATAAAGCGGGATGACGCCGTCCGCTCGCAACGGGTTGTCCGTGCCCAACCCCAGGCGGTTGCGGAAATAAAAAGGCCAAAGCGCAAACGTCTTGTCGTGGCCCGGCACCACCTCCAACTCCTCGGCCACGTTGGTGCGGGTCGTGGGATCACGGTGCTCGTGCCCGGCCAGCGGCCAGAACTGCCACCCGCGCAAGCCCGGGCCCTCACGCCAGTGAATGAAGGGAAACGCCACGTTGTACGTGGTCATGGTCCCCTTGGTGGTCTTCAGCCACGCCGGGAAGGCGATGAACTCCGCGCTGTCGCGGAACATGCGGTTCTTGAGATGCCCGTAGAGCGGAAACAGCGCCCAATAGTCCTGCGCGGGATCGGTCGCATCCTGGTAAAACCAGAAGGGAAACACATTGAACCGCTTCAGCTCAGGATCCTGAATGCGTTCCTGGTTGGAACCGTTGAACCACTGCAGCAACTGCCAGCGCTCGTCCTTCCCGTAACGCCGCCAACTGAACACCGGCGGCAGCACGAAAACCGCGCTGCGCTCGCCGTCCTGCGTCTTCCAGGAGGAGAACAGCGGAGGCACGCCCCACGTCGAAAACTCGGTGCTCTCGCGGTGGTAGAACAGCGGCCCGAGCGCCTCCTCACCCCGCCCTTCCTCCAGGGTCAGCGGGAAGGAATGCAGCAACGGACCGAGTTCCGCCCGCCCCAACCGCGCACCCACCTCGGCGAGCGGCGGTGGCTCCAGAGCCACCGGAGTGCCCCCTTCCCCCGCCACCGGCCTCGACGCCAAAGCCAGCGCGGCGCCCAGCAGAAGGGCGCCGCCACGGCTCAGAAAGGTCGGGTTTCCAAACATCGAACGCCGTGATCTAACCCCGCCCTCCCCCACCGCCCAAGCGCGAAGTGGACGGTCCTCCCCCCCTTTCGGGGGATGCCCCCGAGCTTGCCTCTCCCTGTCCACCCGCTGGCAAAGCGCTTTCCTTGCCGCTCGGACCTCGACCAAACTTGGCCATGCGCCACGCGCCCATCGATCCGCAGGAGTTCGTCGCCCACCGCCGCAGCCTCATGCGCCTTCTGCCGCCGGGCTCCCTCGTGGTGGTCAATGCCAACGATGCCGCGCCGACCAATGCCGACGGCCTCGCCCGGCTGGTCCCCAACTCGGATCTCTTCTACCTCACCGGCGTGGAGCAGGAGGAAACCGTGCTCCTGATGTTTCCCGATGCCGACGATGAGCGTCAGCGCGAGGTCCTGTTTCTGCGTGAAACCAGCGATCTCATCGCCACCTGGGAAGGCCGCAAACTGACCCGGGAACGCGCCGCCGAAGCCACCGGAATCCGGAACGTCCAGTGGCTCTCCGAACTCCCCAAGCATCTGCATCGCCTGATGTGCGAGGCCGACCATGTCTGGCTCAACACCAACGAACACAAACGCGCCGAGATCGTCGTGCAGACCCGCGAGGCGCGATTCGTGCACTGGCTGCGCGAACGCTATCCGCTTCACCACTACCACCGCCTCGCGCGCCTCATGCATCGCCTGCGTGTGGTGAAAACCGCCGCCGAAGTCGAACTCGTCCGCCGCGCCTGCGAAATCACCAAGGCCGGCTTCGACCGCGTCTGCCGCTTCGTGCGCCCCGGGGTGCAGGAGCACGAGGTGGAGGCCGAGTTCGCTCACGAGTTCATCCGCCAACGCGGCGCCTTCGCCTACGCCCCCATCATCGCCTCCGGCGCCAACGCCTGCATCCTGCACTACAACGAGAACGATCAGCCCTGCCGCGACGGGGATCTGCTGCTGCTGGATGTCGCCGCCTCGTACGGGAACTACAACTCGGATCTCACGCGCACCATCCCCGTGAACGGGCGTTTCACCAAACGCCAACGCCAGATCTACGACGCGGTCCTCCGCACGCTCCAGGCCTCCATCGCCGGACTGAAACCCGGCGTGAAATGGAAGCACTGGCAGGAGGCCGCCGAGGAGATGCTCGCCCGGGAATGCGTGAACCTCGGCCTGCTGAAGGTCTCCGATCTGGATCAACGCCCCGAGGACCCCGCGCGCCGGCCCGTGAAGCAGTTCTTCATGCACGGACTCGGTCACCCCATCGGTTTGGATGTGCACGATGTCGGCCTCACCACCGAACCCTTCGCGGCCGGCTGGATCATGACCGTCGAGCCGGGACTCTATCTCAAATCCGAAGGCATCGGCGTGCGGCTCGAGAACGACGTGCTCCTCACCGATCGCGGCCCGGTCGATCTCATGGCCGATATCGCACTCGAGGCGGACGCGATCGAATCGCTCATGGCCCGCTAGCGTCCGCTGGGTCCCCACCCACGCGGACGCACGGGTCTCTCGGCTTCATCAGGGCGGCTCCGGGCCTCTCCCGCCGCCGCCGGACGTCCAGGAGACGTCCGCCCATCCACCGGTCATCGGTCACCGCTCACCGCTCCTGGACCACGCGCAGGTTGGTGATCCGGGCCCAGCGCTCCACCGCGGCCGGACCCTGGTACACCTCCAACGCCACGTGGGGCGCCCCGTGCGCCGGCAGGTCGCACGTGCCCGCCCGTATCCATTCGGTCGTGCCCGCCACGCGGTAGAAGCCCTCGATGTTCATCTTCACGGCCCGCAACCGGAGGTCCACGGTGTCCGCCGAAATCGGCAGGATGGCGATCGTCCGCGTCCGATCCGCCTCCTCGCGACCCATGACGATGCTCAGCTTTCCGTCGACGAGTTCCTGCCCGATTTTCACCTGGTAGCTGTCGTTGTAGTACCAAACCAGGTCCACCTGCTCGTACTGCTCCGTCGGCCGATTAAACACAGTGGCGGTCACCGTCACCGGCCCCATCGCGGGCGCGGGAACGGGGCGCACCCAGACGTTGCGCGCATCGTTGGCCGGGCCCCACATGTTCCCGGGCAGTGCGCGAATCTCGAGTCCACCGCCGGCCGCCCAACGCCACGCGTCGCGCTGCTCCCGCACGATGCGCCACGCGGGATCCTGCCTGCCCTTGAACGCATCCCGGAACCCGGAGGATGTGGCACATCCGCTCCCGGCCCAGACCGCTATGGCAAGACCCACGGCACCTGACCATGCCCTCGAGGTGTTCATGCGCCGAGCTTCCGCCAAATCCGCCGGTCCCTGCAACGACTCAGGGGTGCCCCGTAGGACCCGGCGTCGCCCACCCGCGCTGTCGCTGGCGCCAGACTTCGTAGAAGAACACCGCCGCCGCCGCGCCCACGTTCAGCGAATCCACTCCGGCTTGCATGGGAACCGCGGCCAACTCGTCACACGCCTCGCGCACCGCAGGCGACAAACCCTCCCCCTCACTCCCCAGAACAATGCAGCAGTCGCCACTCAACGCGGTGTCGGGAAGCACTCGCCGGTCGGTGTGCGGATGCGCCCCCACACAGCGCACGCCCCGACGCCGGAGTTCGGCCAGAGCGCCCGCCAGCGAGACGGGTTCGACCACGGGCATGCCAAACACCGTGCCCATGGAGGCACGCACCGATCGACGCAGGTACGGGTGCGCGCAGGTCTCGCCCACCAGGAG
>JADLFD010000565.1 GCA_020845805.1 Verrucomicrobiales bacterium
AACTCACCATGACCTATGCCAACGTCCAGGAAATCACCGTGCACCAGGGGCCCATCGAACGGCTGCTGGGGATTGCCAACGTCCGGGTGCGAAGCGCCGGCGGCGGCAGCGCGGGAAGCGCTGAAGGCGGCCCCTCGGGTGAGGCACGCACGGCGACGCACGTGGCTCATTTTCGCGGCGTGGCCGAGGCGGAGGAAGTCCGTGATCTGATCGTCCACCATCTGCGCGCGCAACGGGGCGCGGGTCTGGGGGATCCGGAAATGCGGTCGGTGGAGGCCGGGGCGAGTGTCACGGTCTCGGTGCTCGACGCGGCTCGCGAATTGCTGAGCGAAGCGCGCGCGTTGCGCCGGGCGGTGGGCAAGGATCCGGCCCCGACGGAGGGGTTGACCGGAAGGGAGGGAGCCGCATGAAAGAGCGGGGCATCGACACTCGGGATCGGCGCTCGAAGCTGGGGCTCGGGCTGAGGTGGGCATTGGTCTGGGGCTGGGTCCTATGGGCCTGGGCCGCGGGTGCCTCGGCCGCGGACAACCTAGCCTTGGGACGACCGGTGACGGCGCCCGGACCCTTGTGGGAGGGGTTGGGTCCGGAGACGATCACGGACGGTGATCCGGCGACCTTCACGCATCCAAGGACGGCGCAGAACGAGGGTTTCTTTTTCCAGGTCGATCTGGGCGCGAGCTATCCGATGCAGCGGATCCTGGTGCGTCATCGTGCGGATGGGTGTTGTCCGGGACGTTTGGCGCGGTACCGAGTGGAGCTTTATGAGGAGGGCGGCGACGGCGATGAAGTGGGCATCCTGAACTGGGTGGCGGTCATTCGCGATGGGACCACGGAACCGGCATCGGGCGAGGTGGACACCATCACGCCGGCAAGCGCGAGGTTCGGCGTTTTTGGTGGGAGATTTGTGCGCGTCATCGGAGAGGGGGATTCGGAGTACAACCCGCAGGTGGCCGAGATCGAGGTGTATGGCGGCGCACCGCCGCGCATCCGTGCGTTGGTGGCGGACACGGACCATGTGGCGCGGGGCGGGAGCACGGTGTTGCGTTGGGAAGTGGAGGGGGCGCAGGGGGGCGAGTTGCGCCCGGGAATCGGGGTGGTGAGCTTGCCGACGGGCTCGATCACCGTCTCTCCTTCCGCGACCACCGTGTATTCATTGGTGGTCAGCAACGGGCAGGGAACGGCGACGGCCGAGGTTCGGGTGGGCGTGGAGGTGACTTTGGAGCCGCCGGTGCTGAGCGAGTTGGGTGCGGTGTCCGAGGGCGGATTGCGCGACGAGGATGGAGAGGAATCGGACTGGGTGGAGCTTCTGAACCCGAATGAGTATTCCCTGGATTTGTCCGTGTATGCGCTCTCGGACGATCCGGCGGTCCCTTTGAAGTGGCCGATGCCGGCGGCGCGGCTGGCGGCGGGGGCGCGGCGGTTGGTGTATGCCTCTGGCAAGGACCGGCGGCCCGAGGTCGGCGAGTGGCATACGAACTTCCGGCTGGATGCCGCCGGGGATCGGTTGGGATTGGCGGAAGTAGGAACGGGTCGGGTGGTGGGCCGGATCCCGCTGGAAGCGGGGGCGAAGTTTCCGCGCCAGGTGAAAGGCGTGGGTTACGGCTGGGGGACCAATGGCGTCATGGGGTATCTGCGTCCGGCAACGCCCGGGGCACGCAATGGGATGGCGGTGGACGGGTTGGTGGAACCGGTGGAAGTCAGCGTGGTGCGCGGGTTCCGGGACACGGAGGCCTCGGTGACCTTGGGCACGGCGACCCTGGGGGCGGTGATCCGATACACCCTTGATCGGACCGAGCCGACACGCGAGCGCGGCAGCGTTTACGCGGGGCCGATCACGGTCGCGCAGACGACGGTGTTGCGTGCGGCGGCGTTTCGCGACGGGTGGGAGCCGAGTCCGGTGGTGACGCACACCTATGTGTTTCCCTCGCAGGTGGTGTCGTCGTCCGTCATGCGACGAAGCATCACCACCAATGCCCTGTATGCGCCGCAATTGCGTGATGCGCTGCTCGACCTGCCCAGTCTGTCGTTGGTGTCGGGGAGCGCCATCGGCGACACCTCGGAGACGCGGAGTTCCCTGGAATGGATCGATCCGAAGGGGGGCGCAGGATTTCAAGTCGGCTGCGGGGCACGCCGGTTCGGCGGGGCGTACACTGATTTTGCGAAGAAAAGTTTCCGGCTTTATTTCAAGAGCGAGTACGGAGTGGGCCGACTGCGGTTCCCGGTGTTTGGAAGCCAGGGCGAGGATTCGGGGCTGCCGCCAGCGGAGGAGTACGATCAGCTGGAGTTGAGATCGGGCTCGCACGACATGGAGATGCGCGGGTTCTACCTGTCGAATCCCTTCACCGACGACACCATGATGGAGATGGGTCAGTTGTCGCCGCACGGGCGGTTCGTGCATTTGTATCTGAACGGCACGTACTGGGGGGTGTATCACCTGCGCGAGCGATGGGGCGGTGCGATGCACGCCTCGTATCGAGGGGGTGAGAAGACGGAGTACGAATCCATCAACGGGAACTGGAACGTGGGCGGTTGGGCGGAGCCGGGCACGGCGTATGACGGCAACGGCGCGGTGTGGGCGCGCGTGAAGTCCCTGCGATCGGACTACGCCAGCGTGCGGTCGTGGCTGGACGTGGCGAACTACATTGATTTCATGCTCGTCTGGTTGTTTGGGGGTTGTGAGGACGAGTACCGGTGCGTGGGCGCGGTCGCTCCGGGGAACGGGTTCCAGTTCCTGATCAACGATGCGGACGGCTGGTTTTGTGTGCCGAACTATTGTGCGGCCGGGAACCGGACCGGCGGCAGCGCGCCGGGGCGCGAGAGCGGCGATGGCCCCGGGAGTTTGTTCTCGATGCTGTTCAAGGCGGGGGATCCGGACTATCGCGCGTTGCTGGCGGACCGGATTCACCGCGCCTTGGGACCGGGAGGGGCGCTGTCGCCGGAGCGCAACGCAGCGCGTCTCGAACGGCGTGTCCGCGAGTTGGAGCGACCGTTCCTGGTGGAGTCGGCACGGTGGGGATATCTCTCTCCCTCGGCTTGGGCGCAGCGTCGGGATTCGGTGGCGAATTCCTGGTTGCCGCAGCGCAGTGCCGCCTTCCTGGCGGAGTTGCGTGGGGCCGGACTGCAGCCACGACTGGCGACGCCGACCCTGTTGCCGGCGGGTGGGTTGGTGAGCGCAGGGACCGCGGTGCGGTTCAGCACGACCTCGGGGGCGACGGTTTATTACACCGTGGATGGCTCGGACCCGCGGCTGCCAGGGGGCGGTGTGTCGCCGACGGCGCGCGAGTTCCGGGTGGGCGGCCGGGTGGAGACGCCGGTCCCGGCGGGATTGCGTTGGCGCTGGCACACTTCGGCGGCGGGGCTCAGCGCGAGTGATGTGGTGGAAGGAAGTGAGGGGTGGTCGGCGTCGGATTGGAAGCATCCGGACTTCGAGGACGGCAGTTGGGCGGAGGGACCGGCGCAACTGGGCTATGGCGACGGGGACGAGGCCACGGTGCTGCCCTTTGGCGGCGTGGCTTCGGCGAAATGGATCACCTCCTATTTTCGGCGGCGCTTCGACGTGACGGATCCTGCGGGGGTGACCACGTTGCGCGTGCGGGTGCGTCGAGACGATGGCGTCATCGTGTATTTGAACGGACGCGAGTGCGTGAGGAGTGGGATGGGCGCGGGGCGCGTGGGATCGGCGACGTTGGCGGAGGCGGCGACGGACGATGGGCAAGAGTGGCTGGAGTTCGGGATCGACGGGACCGGGTTGCGCAGCGTCGGGAACGTCCTGACGGCCGAGTTGCATCAGGCCAGCGCCTCCTCGACCGACATCAGTTTCGATCTCGAACTGGAGTTGGAGCGGGGCGGAGGAGCGCAGGGCCAGGAATTGAGGATGGAAGGGAACACCGTCGTTCGCAGTCGTGCCTGGCAGGCGGGAATCTGGTCCGGGATGGGTACCTCGTATTTTGAGACGCGGGCGTTGGCGACGCCGGATCGCGGAGTGGTTTTGAGCGAGGTTCATTTCGATCCGGCGGGATTGGATGGGGCGGAGTTTCTCGAGCTGCAGAACCGGTCGAGCGAGGCGGTTGACCTGCGGGGCGCGCGCTTCGTGGAGGGCGTGCAGTTCCGGTTTCCTTCGGACCGGGAGGTGATCCTGGCGCCGGGGGCGCGGCTGGTGCTGGTGCGTGACCTGTTGCGGTTCCGCGCGCGGTACGGGATGGACGTGCCGGTGTTCGGGAAGTACGCGGGCCAGTTGGCGAACGACGGGGAGACCGTGGCGTTGGCGGACGGCGGGGGAGGCGAGTTCTTCCGGGTGCGCTACGGCGTGCGCGGGCCGTGGCCGCAGGATGCGGCGGATGCGGGACCCTCGATGGAGTTCGTGGGAGGCGCGGGGGCGGGGGCGAGCGAGGGGGCGCGGTGGTTGCCGAGCGCGGTGACCGGCGGGAGCCCTGGAGGCGATGGGGCGGTGGTGTCGATGAGTGACGCGGACGCCGCTCGGGATGGGGATGGCGACGGGCTGCCGGCGCTGGTGGAGGCCTTGTTATTGACGCGTGACGACGATCCGGTCTCGGGTTCGGACGTCCTGGAATACCACGTGGAGGGAAGAGGCCGTCTGGTGCTGTCGGTGCGTCGCGGATTGAAGTTGTCGGGGGTCCGGCTGCGGATGGAGGCGAGTGCGGACCTGCGCACCTGGGTGGAGTTACCGCGCGAGTCGATCCGTGTGATGGAGGAGGG
>JADLFD010000566.1 GCA_020845805.1 Verrucomicrobiales bacterium
CCCATTGGCGGTCCGCGCCCGCGGCGGGGATCAGATCAGACCCCAACCCCGACCAGGGACGTACCCCGGGAACTTTCGTTCTGTCCCCCATGATCCCGCTTTGACCCGTTCCCGGATCGTTTGGTAGCGGTGCTTCGTCGCGGACACCTCGTCTCACTTCGTCCGCGCCAAGGAGGTTCGATGAAAAACAACATGTCCCTGCGGTGGGCCGTCTCGCTGGCCGCCGCGTTCGTCACGTCCGTCGCCTGCCTTGCGGCACCGGCGGAGTCCCCCACCCCGGAATCCCCGGGCAACAACGCCAAATCAGCCGCGACCCCGTCCGCGGCCGACAACGCGTCCAAACCCTCGAAGCGCCAGACCTACCCGTTCCGCGGGGTTATCGGCACCTTCGACACGGAGACCCGCCTGCTCACGCTGGAAGGCAAGCAGGGCAAGCGCGTCATCCGCATCACCGACACCACCCGTCTCGAGCGCCAGGGCAGGCCCGGCACGGCCGACGACCTCAAGCGCGGCGAGAAGGTGGGCGGCACCCTGAAACGCAACCCACAGGGCGAAGAAGAAGCCCTGCTGGTGCGCGTCGCACCCAAACCCGGCTCCGAACCCGACACCGAGGCCGAGGACCCGTCCTCAGGTTCTCCGAAGAAGGAGGCCGCCGAATAGCGATCCCCATCCTGACCGCAACCTGATCCAGGGAAGGCGGGGCACACCGTGTGTTCCGCCTTCCCTTCAAGGTCGAGTCGGGCTCCCGGACTCCGGCCAGCGCCACACCCAATCGACAGCCACCGCGCGCCCGGAGTCCTCCTGACGATGCGAAAGAAGTCCACCCTCGTCGCGACCATCGTCACCCACCGCCCAGAGCCGGAAGGTGCCGTTCGCTTCGCGTTGATACCGCAGGGGACGACCCGCCACCTCGTCCTGCGGCAAGGCGGCCAGCAGGTCGGGCACCAGCGCCTCGAGAGCATCGGGATAGTCCCGGTGACGCAACCGATACCGCTCCAACGCGCACGCGGTCATCGCCAACCGTATGCGATGATCACAGGCGAGTGCCCTGACCAGATTCTCCGCCTGCTTGGATCCATGCTCGCCTGAGAAATAGCGCCGGTGGAACAGGAGCCGAACCGAGTTGCGTCCGGCCAGCGGACGCCAACGTTCGCGCAATCCCGGAAGCTCGGTGGCCGGGGTGGATTCCAGTTCCGCGAAGGCCTGTGCGGTGGCGGCGGCATTGGCATAAAGCCAGCCCCGCGGCGCGAAGAGCAGCGCGGGAACCAGGCTCGGGTCGTCCTGCAAATCCAGGAAAGAGCCGAACAAATCGCCACTTAGCCCCACCAGCCTGCGTCGTTCGGCGAAAGACCCCGCCACCCGTTCCACCCACTGCCAAGCCAGCGTTCGCTCCATCCCGAACGAGAGTCGCATGGCGGAGGTTGTCTCGATCGCGGACAGCCGTGACTGAAAGGCCGCCAGATGGGATTCGGTCCAGGCATGACGCACCTGCCCCTCCCAGAGCATTCCCATCGCCCGGTTCAGGGCCGTCGTACGTGTCCATTGCGAGAGCTGAAACGGCTCAGAAGCGAGTGACTCGCCCAAACCAAACGCATCCAGGGTGTCGGCAAACGCACCCTCAGCATCGCCGGCGGCCAGACGTGCTGAGGCGCGCAGGGTGAACCCGAGAGTCAGCCGGCTGAGCACCGCCAGATGGGGAAGGAGAGTGCGGTAACCGTCTTCATACCGGAGTGGGAACCGCGACTCGGGCAGCATCAGCCCTTCGTGGATCGCACGGAACTCAGGTTCAAAGACGGCCAGCGCCGCCAACACATCGGCCTCCGGTGCGCCCGGCTCGGCTGGCAGGGGATAACCCGGCACGACGGGCGCCGAAACTTCCGCGGGAGCCGGCGGTGAGGACGCGACCCCGTAGCGCTGTGCGAATTCAGCCGCCGACCAGGCCTTCGATCCCTTCCCCGGTGTCCGAAAATACCGCTGCCAGGCGCTCAGGTCGGTCATGCGCGCCCGACTCGAATCCGCCGTCCCTCCCTGCTGCGAGACGCTGCCTCCGTGGACCTTGTCGAATGACATCACCTCGTGGGCGCGCCTCCCGCCCTCAGGATCGCGCCAGACGTTGGTCGCCGACGCCGTCAGATCGAAATCGAAGAGCGGACGAAGCATCGGGATCATCGCGAAGTTCCGATCATCAGGGACCGGCGGCGGGATGAGCTCCTCCAGAGTCACCTTTCGACCCGCGCTCTGAAGGCGGTCCCGCTCTTGGGACCAAGCACGCCAGCCGCGCAGGTTCTCGACCCCATAGATCAGGGCGATTCCTACTACGATCGCGGTTCCGGCGAGCAGCCTCCGACGCAGCCTGCCCAGGAAACGCACGCGACGCTTCCGCTCCTCTTCGGTCGAAGTCTCCGGTTTTGGATCGGTCGGACTCATGGCAGTTCAGGCGAGTCCCGAGAAGGCCTCGGGTGTCCCCGTGGAGGAACGGCGAACAGGGGCCGTGGGCGAGGAAGACGCCGGGAGAGGGATGGTTGCCGCAGGTTCCGAGTGTCGTTCGGCATCGAGGATTTCGCTGACCAGCCGGGAATGTTCTTCACGAATCTCGCGCAGCACTTCAGCCGAAATCGGAGGCCTCACCTGTCCCACGGCACTGGGCACAGGTCGTGGCACGGCGGCGTGGAGGCCAGTGGCCACCACCGCCGCCACCCCAACTGCAATCCAGGCCCCCCGGGCGCGCACGAATACCTCCCGCCAAACCCGATGCCAGCCCGCTGGCGCCTCCGCATCCGCGCCCCGTGCGGAGCCGGAGCGTGCCGCCATTCCATCCACGAACTGGTGTCGCAATGCATCAAGCCGGGGGACCGCCTGCCGATGGCGCCCGAGAAGATCATTTCGAAGGGGATGCATAGGGTGTCCTTCAGCGAAAGGCAGAGGCCAGATGATGCCGCAGGGCGCGCCGCGCGTAGTGCAGCCGCGATTTGATGGTGCCTACCGAGGTCTCCAGGACCTCCGCAATCTCAGCCAGGGAGAAGTCTTCGAGAAAATGGAGAAGGACCACGCTGCGTTGCGCCAGGGGAAGCGTGTCGATGGCGGCCAGGACCAGGGCTCGATCCTCCTGCCTCACCAGTTCGGTCCAGGGCTCCTGCTCGTCCAGGGGTTCCGCGGCCTCGGCAACTTCTTCAGCCCCGGGGCTGCCACCGCGGCACCGCCAACACTGCACCACCCGTTGATGGGCGATCCCAAAGAGCCAGGACCCGAATCGCGCGTCTGCGCGCAAGCCATCCAGGTGTCGCGCCGCGCGCGCAAACGTCTCCTGAACGACGTCCAGGCTGGCCTGTTCATCACGCAACAGGTCCATGGCATAGGCGAAGAGCGGGAGCTGGTACCGACGAAAGAGACGTTCCCAGGCCTCCGGATACCCCTCGCGCGCCGCCGAGACGGCGCGCGCGAGTTCAAAATCCGTTTCGAGGTCCACGTTCCGCATCGACACTCAGAGGAACGCACGAGGCGGGGAAAGGTTCAAAGAAGGTTCCGCCGCAGCAGACCGCCCTCCGAAAACGCGGAACGCCCCGGGTCGAGAAGTCGACCCGGGGCGTTCGCGAATCAATGCAATGCCTGGATGAACCGGTGCCCGCCCGAGGGCGGAGGTCCACCGCTTCAGGCGGCGGAATCACCCACCTGCCAGCGCAGGAAGCGCCGCACGACGAGTTCGTCGCCGAGCTGGCTGCCCACGGTGTCCACGTGCTGCTTCACCGACTTCTCGGCGTCCTTCACGTAGCCCTGCTCCACGAGGCAGACGGTCTGGTAATACTTGTCCATCACGCCCTGGAGGATCTTCTCCATCGCCTGCGGGGGCTTGCCTTTGAGCCGGTCGGACTGCGCCGCGATCTCGCGTTCCTTGGCCACCACTTCGGCCGGCACCCCGTCGCGGTTCACCGCGGTCGGGCTCGCCGCCGCGATCTGCAGGGTGATGTCTTTCACCAGCTGCTTGAAGCTCTCGCTTCCGGGCGTGGCGTCCTTCGTGCACCCCATCTCGAGCAACACGCCGACCTTGCCGCCGGTGTGGATGTAGGCCGCGATCAGGCCCGGACCGTTGAGGTCGAACCGCTCCTGCCGCGCGATCTTGATGTTCTCCCCGACCTTCGCCACCGCCCCCACGCGCAGGGCCTCGAGGTCCGCACCGCCGCCGCCGGCCACCGCCTTGGCGACGTCGTCGCAGAAGGCCTTGAACAGGTCGTTCTTGGCCACGAAATCGGTCTCGCAGTTGATCTCGACGAGCACACCCGACCGGCCGCCCGGCACGATGTGCTGCGCAATCACGCCTTCGCGCGCGTCGCGTCCCGCCTTCTTCGCCGCCTGCGCGATACCGCGCTTGCGCAGAATCTCGACCGCGATGTCCAGATCACCACTGGCCTCCGACAGGGCTTTCTTGCAGTCCATCAGCCCCGCGTTGGTCATCTCCCGTAGTTTGCCGACCGCTGCGGCAGTAATCTCAGCCATAACAGATATCCAAGGTTCGAAGGTTAAGGCGCGGACGCCACCCTCACTGGGGGCTCGCGTCCGCGCCGGAATGGAGAGTCGTCCCGTTCCCTGCCACGCCCGCGCCGATCAGGCGGCGGGTGCGGCCGGAGCCACTTCGGCAGCTGCCACCGGCGCGCCTTCGGCCGGTGCGGCCGCGGCCGCGGCTTCCGCCGCGGGGGCCGCCTCGGTGTTTTCCACCGTCTTGCGACGGGCGTACTTGGCCTCGTACTCCGATCGGCCGCGATTGATGGCTTCCGTCGCCGCGTTGAGGATCAGACGCACGGCGCGGATCGCGTCGTCGTTGCCCGCAATGGGGAACGCCGCCTGCTCGGGATCGCAGTTCGTGTCCACGATCGCCACGATCGGGATCTTGAGCCGATGCGCCTCGGCCACCGCGTTGTGCTCGCGCTTCAGATCCACGACGAACATCGCCGCCGGCAGCTTCTGCGCCATGGTGCGAATACCATCGAGGTTCTTCCGCAAACGACCCGCTTCGCGGCGCAGCATCGACTGCTCCTGCTTCACGTAGTTCAGGATGCTGCCGTCGGTCTCCATCTTCTCGATGGTGCGCAACCGCTCGAGCGAACGCTTGAGGGTCGAGAAATTCGTCAGCGTGCCACCCAGCCAGCGCTCGGTCACAAACATCGCGCCGCACGCCTGGGCCGCTTCCTTCACCGCCAACTGCGCCTGCTTCTTGGTCCCCACGAAAAGCACCTCGCCACCGCCGCGCGCAATCTCCGAGAGAAACGCGCATCCGGCTTCCAACTGCCCGACCGTCTTGCTCAGGTCGATGATGTGGATGCCATTGCGCGCCTCGAAGATGAAGGGCTTCATCTTCGGATTCCAACGACGGGTCTGGTGTCCAAAATGAACGCCCGCCTCCAATAGTTCTTTGATGCCAATGCTCAGCACAGATGTATTCCTGGTTGCCAGCCGCCGCCCGAAATCCGGGCCGCGACCATCCCGCGGAATTCGGGATTAGGTCCGATGTTATGGTGGCCACCCGCCCTCATCCGAGGCCGGGCAATTTGAATGGCCGTTGTCCCTCCAGGCCCGAAACCGGGCTCAAAGGGACGGGAAACCTATCAGTGCCGAAGCTCACGGCAATAGGAATTTCAGGGACCGAAAGCGGCCGGGGGCTTCGGCGACCCGCCCCCCACGAGCTGCGGTAACGGACTCACCGCCTTCACTTCGGGTCCCCCCAGGCCAGCACGACGTCTCGCTCAGGCAACGCGGTGACGGTGTCACCGCACGCCCCCGATCCGCCCCAGCCCCAGGACCAACCCCGCGCCGATCAACACGCTTCCCGCCAGGTGCCCGGCGTGCAGCCGATCCCCGGTGAAGAGCACGGCCACCAGGGTTCCGACGATCGGCTGCAGGTAAATCGTCATCGCAGCCACGTTCACCGGCGCTTCCCGAATCACGATGAACCAGGCGCTGTAGCCGAAGGCGGTCAGGACGAGGCCAAGGACCGCCAGGCTCGCCCACCCCTCCCAGGCCAGCGCACGAAACGCCGTGCCGTGCGCCGCGAGGTCGGGCAGCAACAACGTGCCGTTGGCGACCGTACCCGCCAAAAGCGCGAGTCCGGTCATCTTGGGAATCCCCCAGCGCAGGATCAATGGCTTCCCCGTCACGGACCATACCGCCTCCGTCACGAACGAAAGCACCACCATGAGGTTGGCCACCAACCCCGGCAGGGGAAGGTCGCGCCCCCACCAGGACATCCAAGTCACCCCCGCGATCGCCAATCCGAACCCGAGCC
>JADLFD010000567.1 GCA_020845805.1 Verrucomicrobiales bacterium
AGCGCACGCGGCCCGCTTCGAGATCGACCATGAAATGACGATCCTCAGCGCCGCTGGCGTGGAAGCCGTCGACTTCCTTCCAGGTCATCCAGACGCCCGCTTCTTCGACCTCGAGTTCGAGGCTTCCCGCGATGACGGGCTGGTGGTTGAGGGCGAACGACTGGTCCGGTTGCGCGTTGCCGGTCCCCAGCACCTGCAGGGGAGCGCTCCGCATCTGGCGCACTTCGGTGGCGTTCACTGCCACGTGGCGCACGCGGCCGAAGCCGCTTTGGTCGCGGCGAAAGGCACGGATCCAGCACAGCACCTTCGCTTCGCGCTCCTCATCCAGCGCGGGCGGCAGGTCGCCCGAACCGGCGAGGTCGGGGTCGGTGAGCGGGAAGACGCCGAAGTCGCCTGCGCTCGGGGGCAGGCGCAGACGCACGCTGCCCTCCTGACTCAAGCCGCGGGTCGAGTCGCCTTCCACCACGAGCCGCGCGTATTTGGCCTTCCCGTCGGGAGTCCGCTGACCGGTGGAGATCTGCCATTCGACCGCGGGGGCGACGGGGATCGAGCCAACCCCGGGGCTGGGTTCCACCTCGGCGAGCGAAAGCACTTCGGCGTCCGGGACGAAGCCGAGATTGAGAAGCCCGTCGGCGAGCTTGGCCTTGTCCGCCTTCTTTCCGGCCAGCACGGCGACCCAGAACATGCGATCGACCGTGCCGCCGAAGTCGACGGGCGGGGCGGAGTCGTCGAGGGAAACCTCCTGGTTGGAGTAGTAATCAGCGGATTCGCTGGCCGCGAGGCCGCCCAGAGCGTCCAGGGTGCGAAGGATGTACTCGTGAACCTCGGGTTCCTCGCTCGGATTGGGCGCGGGCGCGCGCATGCGGGCCACCGCGACCACGGACACCGGCCACACGCGGGTCTCGGTCTGGGTTTCGAAGACGACGCTGCCTGCCTTGGCTTCCGACTGTTGCGGCACAAGGACGCCCTCGGCCACGTCGGTGCTGAGGGCGATCAGAGCTCGGGCCGGCCGCGCAGGGTAAAGGGGGATATGAAGCAGGCGCAGGAACTCCAGGCGCGTGGCTTCCGGGATCTGGTTGAAGCGGAAGAGTAGGTTCTCGCCGAGGAAAGCGAAGAGTTCGACGAGCGTGATGCCGGGATCGCTGGCGTTGTGGTTCGTCCACTCCGGTGCGTAGACCGGGATGCGGCGCACCAGCTCATCGCGCAGTTGTTGGTACGATCGATCGTCGAGGATGGGGGCGGGAAGGGGCATGGCGGCTCACTCGAGGTAGAAGGGATAGACCAGGCTGTCTGGGCGCCCGTCACGGCGGTGGACGTAAGCGATTTCGATGAGAACCAGGGAGGGATCGTCCCCGGGTTCGAGGCGCACGCTCTGCAGGCGGATGCGCGGTTCGAAGGAGGTCAGGGCCAGCTCCACGTCGCGTGCGATCAGGGTGCGCGTCGAGGCGGTGTTCGGCTTCATCAGGTAACGCCGCAGACCACATCCGAACGTGGGCCGCATCAGGCGCTCGCCAGGTTCGGTGTCGAGGATGATGAGGATCGACTGGCGTACGCCCTCGGGGCCTTCCACCCACGCCAGGCTCCGGGTCACGGGATCCGGGAGCAGGGGAAAAGCCCAGCCGCGGCCGAGTCTGGACAGCGCGGAGCTCACGATTTCACCTCCACCTGGGCTTCGTATTCGAGGCCAACAGTGACCTCGGGAAGGGGATGCTGCGGGGCGCCGGCGGGAGCTGGGTCGACCTCCACGTCCTCCGGCAGACTCTGCGAGAAGTCCGTGGCATGGACGGCGATGGTCTGCACGAGATCCTTGCGACCCTGCGCGGTGCTGGTGTCGAAGAGATCGCGGTAGGCGAGGCCGGTGGTGGGATCGAGCACGAGTTCAAGCTGCGCGAGCAGGGTGGCGTCCACCGCGAGGTCGATATCGAAATCGACACTCCAATCGATCCCGCCCACCGCCGCGTCGAAGTCGGCGGCCAGGCCGGCTCCGAGATCGATCGAGGGGGGAATACAGAACTTGATCTTCAGCAGGAACCAGAGGCCGAACAGGAACACCACCACCGGGAGGAAGAGGCGAAAGACGAAGCTCGCCACGATCGTGATCAGCGGGATGGAGAAGCTGCAGATGGCCGTGCCACGGGTGGGGTTCTGGACATCCGACGAGTTGTCGGGATTCACCTTCATCTCCAGACAGGAGGAGGGAGGGGAGATCAACCGCACCGGGGCGCCCTGCCCGGGGGCGAGAGTCCGGGTCTGCTCTTCCAGTGCTGCGATGTCGGGCAGGACGATGTTGATCGGTCGATGGCTGGTCCCGAGCAGGTCGAACGGGGCGGCGAGTTGATAGGGCTCCGTTGGTTGACTCCAGACGAGTTCACCCGGGCAATCGTTGCGCTCGCGGCGCTTGGGGCATCGCGGACAATGCCGACGCACGTAGCACCGGATCTCGTACAGCGACCGATCGTCGAAGCGCGGACTGCCCGTCGCGTCGGTGTCGGAACTGCCGGTGGGCACCAGGCCGAAGTAGAGCGTTCGTCCGCCGGAGGAATGAGCGGGGAGAGTGGGATCGGGGACCAGTGGATAGAGCGGGAACACCTGTTCGGTGAGGGTCGCTGGCGTCGCCTCGACTTCGTCCCACGATCCGACGCCTTGGTGATCGCCGGGAATCCAGCCCTGGCGTGTGATGCGGAGTCCGAAGTCGCGGGCCAGTGTGGCGAGCTGGGCTTGGGCCGTGGTGTAGCGTGATTCGAGATCGGCGCGCAGACCGAGCGTG
>JADLFD010000568.1 GCA_020845805.1 Verrucomicrobiales bacterium
GCCACGTTCGTACCGTCGACTTCGACTCGCGCCGCAATCAGGTGCGACTCATCGACCAGAGACTCCTGCCGCACCGGTTCGAGATCCTCCCGCTGCCCACCTTCCAGGCCACCGCCCGCGCCATCCGCGACATGGTCGTGCGCGGCGCGGGCGCCATCGGAGCCACCGCCGCGTTCGGACTCGCCCAAGGCGCGCGAGCGTTCCGGGGCGCCACAGGAGCGGTGTTCAGCCGCCACGTGGACCGCGTGTTCCAGGCCCTTGCCGAAGCGCGCCCGACCGCGGTCGATCCGATCAACGCCATGCAGGGCGTCCGCGCCGCCATGCAGGCCGGGACCTCGGTCCAGGCCCAGCAGGATCTCGCGCTCGCCGCCGCCCGCGCGTTCGCTGAGGAGGACGTCGAGCACTGCCGCCAACTCGGCGACCATGGCGCCCCGCTCATTCGCGAGGGCATGCGCATCCTCACCCACTGCAACGCCGGCTGGCTAGCCTTCGTTGACATCGGCTCCGCCACCGCCCCGCTCTACGCCGCCCAGGCCGCCGGCCGAACCTTCCACGTCTACTGCGACGAAACCCGCCCGCGTTGCCAGGGCGCATCGCTCACCGCCTGGGAACTCGCCCAGCAGGGAATCCCGCACCAAGTCATCGCGGACAACGCAGCTGGCCACCTCATGCAGCGCGGGGAAATCGACCTGGTCATCACCGGCGCCGACCGCGTCCTCGCGCGCACCGGCGAGGCCGCCAACAAGATCGGCACCTACACCAAGGCCGTCCTCGCCCACCGCCACCGGATCCCATTCTACGTCGCCATCCCGCTCTCCACCCTCGACTGGAATCTCCCACGCGGTTCCGACATCCCCATCGAGGAACGGGCGCCGGAGGAAGTCCTGGGCGCCTGGGGGGTCACCCGCCGCGGCCGGAGGGAATGGGTGCGTATCGCGAATCCCACGAGCACCGCGCGCAACCCGGGCTTCGACGTGACACCACCCGACCTGATCACCGGCTTCATCACGCCGGTCGGCATCCTCGCGCCGCGCGAGCTGTGGAAAAGGCGCCGACTCCTGGCCGCCCCCGCGCCCCAGCCGTCCTGATTCCCGGCTCGCACCGTCCGCGCGCCACACTCAGGCCCCATCCATCCGAAACACCTCGCGCAACGGGACCGAGACCGGGCTCGCATCCGGGTTCGCCGGCATGAGCTCGGCCATGTGCCTCCACCAACGTCGGCACACGTCGGTCCGCGCGATCGCTTCCCACCGTTCCTCGCTCTCGATCTCCGCGTAGCCGAAGAGCGTGTTCCGCTCGGCATCGAGGAAGATCGAATACTCGCGCACCCCGTGCCCGCGCAACGTGTCCTCGAGTTCCTTCCAGATCGGACGATGCCGACGCTCATACTCGGCCTGAGCGTCGGGATGAACCTCCATGCGGAAGGCTTTGCGGATCATGCCGGCATGGGAAGGAAGGCGCGGCGCGTCAGTAGACGCCTTCGACAATCTGCTTCTCCATGGCGCCGAACGGGCGCACGTCGCCCACGCCGTCCCAGGCGTAGGGCGGGCGCGGCGCACGCCGGATCGCCTCGTCACGCTCGAGGAAGCGCGGCATGAAGAACTCCTTCGTCAGCGTGGTGAGTTCCACCCGACCGAACGTGCCGTATTCCACCAGGGCTTCCGTCTTCTTCGGGTCCACAACCCGCAGGACGGCCCTCGGCTGGGGCGCGAAATAGGTGATGCTGAACTGGTCCTCAGGCTGCAGCGGCACGCTGGCGGCGAGACCCATGAGCGTGTTGCCGTAGGTGGGATAGAATCCAATCCGGTTCTCCAGCAACTCCTCCACCAGGAAGCGCACCTCCTGCGGCTTCATCGAGGTGCCGCCGCAGAACACCCCGCGAATGCCGGCGTCCCAGAGGTTCACCTTCTCCGCCAGGGCTTCGAGCAGCTTCGGGGTAGTGAACAGTCCCGTGACCTTGCGGTGCTTGAGAATGGTGGCCGCCTGGTCGACCACATGGGCCATGTAAGCCTTGGCCTGGTCGTATTTCTTGTCCGCCAGCACCTTCTTCACCCAGCGCGGATCGAGATCAATGAAGTAACATGAGCTGCCACGCACGTTGGCCAGATGCTCGATGGCCAGACGCAGCCGGCGCGGACCCGTCGGGCCCATCATCAACCAGGCACCGCCCCGGGGAAAATGGGCGTCCGAGATTTTGTCGCTGAACTCGGAGTAATCGACCTTGTAGTCGTTCCAACCGATGCGCTGCTTGGGCATCCCGGTCGTCCCGCCGGTCTCGAAAATATTGTACGGCTTTCCCTTGAAGGCCGCGGGCACCCAGACCTCGGGCTGCAGGTCGCGCAGATACTCGTCCTGGAAATGCGGGAACTTGAGCACGTCTTCGAACGACCGGATCTCCTGCCGCGGGTCCCAGTTCTTGGCCGCCCATTGGAGCCAGAAGGGAGAACCGGTCTCCGGACTGAAATGCCACTGGATGATCTCGCGGAGGTGGGCGTCGAGCGCGGCCTTGGCCTGGGTCACGGCCTCGGCGGAAACAGAGGGGATTGCCATATGCGATTGCGGGAAGGGACGGGTCGAGGAGAGGGAACAAAAGGGGCCCGGCTCGTCTGGAGCGGGCCCCGGAATTCGTCGTCAGGGTCAGTTCTTGGGAGCGCCAATCTTGACGTCCGTCTTGGCCGGTTGATCCGGGACGCCCGCCGCGCGCGCGGTGTCCTGGAACGCGTAGAGATGCGTGTTGCTCGCCACGTAGATCACGCCGTTGGCCACGACCGGCGTGGAGTAAACGGGCGCGTTGAGATTGGTCTCGCTCAGGACCTTCTTTTCCTTGGTCGCCGCGAGCACCACGAAGTCGCCGTCCTCGTCACCCACGTACACCTTGCCGTCGGCCACCAGGGTGCTGCCCCACATGTGGGCCTTCATGTCGTGCGTCCATTGCAGCTTGCCCGTCTCGGCGTCGAGGCAGTGGACAAACCCGGAGAAGTCCCCCACGAACAACAACCCGGTCTCGGGATCGATGGACACCGTGGAGATGCTGCGGTGAATCCCGCGGTACTCCCAGATCAGCCCGTTCGCGGTGATGTCCCCGGTCTTCGTGGCGTCCACACAAACCAGGCGCCCGATGCCCTCGCCGTGCTCCGGATCCTGGCCGATGGCCACATAGATGCGGTTCTTGTAGAAGACGGGCGTGGAGTTGATCTCCGACGGCCCCTCGGCGGCCGGGTACTTGATCGGCTTGCCGTCCTTGACCTTGTACTCGGGCGGATTGGCGTCGAACCACCAGGCCTTGCGCATGAAGCTCGAATCCTCCGCCTTCTTCGGCTCGGCCTCGAGTGCGTACAGCACCCCGTCGCCGCCCCCGGCATACACCTGCCATTTGCCCCCCACCTGGGCTCCGGAAGGCGACGACCACTGTCCGTGGAAAATCTTCGGCCCAATGCCGGCGTCGTCCTCGCCCGCGAACTCGCCGGTGTTCTTGTTCAACGCGATGTAACTCGGGGAGAGAGGCGAGGGAATGTTGACGTGGGTCCAGTCCTGCCCGTTGGAGGTGCAGACGTAGACCAGATCCCCGATGACCAGGGGGGAACTGTTCGAGGCGTTGTGCGGAAACACGCCCAACTGGTCCATCATGTCGTAGACCCACAGGATGTCGGCGTCCTTGGGACCGACCTTGACCGGCGGCTTGCCGGTGTCTTTCACGAAATAGGCCGCCTCGTCCTGCATGCCCTGGTTGCCATTGGCCATGCCATTCAGGTCAAGGCAGATCACCTCGCACCGACTGGTGACCAAGTACACCCGGTCGCCTTCCACCTTGGGCGAACTGAGCACGCCCAGGTTCTCCCAGTCGTTCACCTTCCCGGACTTCAGCTTGGGCACGATCAACTGCCACACGAGATCCCCGCTCTTCTCATCAAGACAGAGCACCACGCCGCGGTCGCCCTGATGCTGCGGATCGCGCGGATGATCGTTGTTGGTCCCGAGCAGCACGCGACCCTGGGAGATGGTCGCATTCCCATAGCTCTGCGTGCCCAGTCGCGCCACCCAGCGCACGTTCTTGGTGGACGCCAGATCCACGTCCTCGGAGCCCTGCTTGTATTTGCCGGGGTCGAAGCGATCCGGAAGGTTCTTGGCGGGCGAGTACATGTTGCGATGCGGCGTGCCGCCCCATTGCGCCCAGTCGGCGGCCAGGGTGGAGGTCGCCCCGATTCCTACGCCCGCCGCGAGGGCGAGGCCTGCCATCGTTTGCTTCATACGCTTGATTCTTCCGCGATCGCTTGGTCGTCCGATGCCGCCATCCGGCGAGGCTCACGTCACGCCGCCGCTCATTCAGGGCTGCGCGTTGCTCACCACCTGCACGTTGTCGAGGAACACCCGCATCTCCTGCGGGCTGAAGGCGAACAAACCCGGAGATCCCTGTTTGTGCGCCGTCTTGTGCGGCACCTCGATCGTCCACGCCTCGGGCTCGGGATCGCCCTTCTTCCACGCCTTGGCACGGACCACGCCGCTGCCATCGGGAGCCACGTCAACGCGCGACTTGAGGGTGTACCAGACGTTGGGCTGCCAGCGGAACGGCACCGCCACCTTCAGCCGTTCCTGATTCGAATTGACCTCGAGCTCCTGCGAATTGCCCTTGAGCACCGCAATGTAACGGTGGTTCACCACCCCCACCTCCGACATCTTGCGCCGCGAACCCTCGCTGCGCACGTCGGCGGTGATGGTGTAGTTCTTCATGTCGGCATCGCCAATGAAGGCCGTGCCGCGCTGGAACAACTTGTTGTCGATGGTCTTCGTCAACGCCTTCGTCCCCTCGACGTCGCGCACTTCGAAACGGAACCGCGCGCCGATCCAGGGCAGCGGCGGATAGGAAAACTTGGTCGGCGCCTCGACCGTGTTGGTCGTCACCGAGGCCAGGTCGAAGGACTCGAAATCCTCACGAATGGGCAGATACGGCAGCACGCGACCGCGGATGTAGCCCTTCAGACCTCCGAGATCCGCCTCGAAGGCGCCGGCCGAAATGCGCGCGTCCTTGGCCACCACCAACCGGCCCTGAGCGTCGAACGCCCCGTCCATCGTGGCCTTCACCAGCGCCGTCGGCGGAATATACTTGGCCCACTTGATCGCGCTGACCTCGGCCACCTCCCCCACCAACAGGCCGTTGGCATCCAGCTTGCGGACGCGGAACGAGGCACTCTCGCCGGGATGCAGGAGCACCTCGGACGGGATGACCTGCAATTGGGTCGCCGGACCCGGCTGGAGAGCCGCGGTCTCGGGCTTCGGCGCCGGCAGACCCGGGTTCTTCCCCGCCTTGCCAAACGCATACAGCTTGCGCGCGGTCTGGATATACACCTTGCCGTTGTAGGCGATGGGCGAACCGAAGCATCGCCCCTCGAGCTCGAGGTGGCTCAGAACCTCCGCGGCATTCCCCTGGTCGGCGAGAATGTAGAGACCGCCCTTGGAACCCGCCTCGCCCGAATCCCCCTTATCCTTGCCCACCGGATCATCGAGGATCGGGGCATACAGGCGGCCATCGGCGTACAGCGGACACGCGTTGCGCTGCTCGATGCCCAACTGGTGCGACCAGGCCACCTTGCCGGTGTTCGCGTCCACCGCCACCAGATCGCCCTTTTCCTTGGTCACATACAGACGATCCCCCACGAGGATCGGCGAACTGGTCGACGTCGAAATCTCCGGATCACTCCACAACTCCACCGCCAGCCGCTCGACCACCACCGGCGCGGTGAGGGCGTTGGTCGGTTCCACGTCCGGAATGCGAAACGCCACCAACTGGCCGGGCTCGTACGGCGTGCCATAGATGGAAATCACCTTGTCCCCGTTGTGCACCAGCACCGTGGCGTTGATGCCGGCCTTGGCCAGCGGCACCCGCCAGATCGGCTCCCCGGTGCGCGCGTTCACACAGACCACCGAGCCATCACCCGAGGCGGCGATGATAACGCGCTTGCCGCGAAAGGTGGTGACATAGGGATGCGAAAACGAATTGTCCATCGGCCGCGCTCCCGGGCTCGAGGACCACACCAGTTCACCACTGCGCGTGTCGAAGGCGTAGAAACGATCGCCCGCCGCGCCCTGCGCGCCCCAGTTGCTCGTGATGCCGCGCGTGATCACGAGATCGCCTTCGACGAGCGGCGTCGCGGTGCGGCTGTTGGGAAAGGTGAGCCGCCCGAGTTTCTCCATCAGCGAATGGCTCCACAACGCCTCCCCGTCGGCCGTGTACGCCGCCAGAATCCCCTGCGTGCCCTGCACGAACACATTCCCAGTCGCGGGATCCACCGCGGGAGAGGACGTGGAATACCGCAGATAGATGGTGTCGCTGATGAAATCGTTGGCCGTGCGCTTCCACAACAACTGGCCCGTCTCCGCATCGAAGCACGCCACGCCTTCCTGCAGGTCGGGTCCGTCGTCCTTGAACCCCATCACGAACAACTTCCCGTTCGCGATCACAGGCGTGGACTGCCCACCCCAATCCGCAACCCACAGCGCCTCCGCCGCCGAGCCGATCTTGGCCGGCAGCCCGGTCTCGCGCGAGACGCCCGATTGCTCCGGACCCCGCCACGCGAGCCACCCGCTCACGGGGGCCGTGGCGGCGCCCAGGTCGGGCAGGGTGGCCAGGGAGGCCATGCTGATCGTCATCGCCGCAGTTAGCCGGCGCAGGTCTCGAAAGGCAGTCATGAAGGGCAGCATGTCTGGGGGATTGGGCACAACTCGGACTAGACTGTTAGAGCGGCATTGCACGTTTGCAAACGAATAATACCTACACGTACCATCCTCGCGTCACCGGCCAAGGGATCCTGCGTTTCCCAGCCGGATCGACGCCACGCAGACGACCCCCAACGGCTCGCGCGCACGCACCACCACGGCACTCTCGACTCCCGATGCAGAGCAAGGAACCGACCGCACCCCCCGCGGCGAAGACCGACCGCGCCCCGCGCCGTCGCGCCGCCGCCCGCGGATCCGACCTCCGCCTGCCCCCGCTGCTCCGCCGCGCCTGGTACGGCCTCAACCAGGCATTCCGACGCCGCGTCGCCCACCTCGGACTCACGCCCGATCAATACACCGCCCTCCGCAACCTCGACGAAGCCGGTGCCCGCGGCCTCACGCAGTCCGAACTCACCAACCAGATGTCCTCGGACCCGAATACCATCGCGTCCCTGGTCGAACGGATGGAGTCCGCCACTCTGCTGCGACGCAATGTCGACCGCCGCGACCGCCGCGCGCGACGTCTCCGCCTCACGCCCCTGGGCCGGCGCCAGTTCCGCGAGGCCTTCGCCATCGCAGGCACGCTGCAGGAGGAGATCTTGTCCGCGCTCCCCCCCGCGCGTCGCCGCGCGTTCCTCGAGACCCTCCAACTGATCTCCCTGGCCTGCCGCAGCGCCGCGGACCGGACCTGACACCCCGGCCGCCGCGCTTCGAAAGCCTTGCCAACCTCCGCCCGCGGAGGCGCAATGCCGGGGCCAGGTCCCTCCCGCACCCCGCTCCCGGGCCCCGGCCGACCCACACCCATGAGCTACCAGGTCATCGCGAGGAAATACCGTCCCCAACGGTTCGAGGACGTCGTGGGTCAGGAACACGTCACCCAAACGCTGGGCAACGCCATTCGGTCCGGGCGCATCGCGCACGCCTACCTCTTCTGCGGTCCGCGCGGCACCGGCAAAACCACCGTCGCCCGCATCTTCGCCAAGGCGCTTAACTGCACGGACGGACCCAAGGCCGACTTCGACGTCGCGGATCCCCGTTGCCAGGAGATCGCGGAAGGACGCTCCCTGGACGTGCTCGAGATCGACGGCGCCAGCAACAACGGCGTCGAGCAGGTACGCGAACTCCGCGAAACCGCGCGCTTCGCCCCCGCCTCCTCACGCTTCAAGATCTACATCATCGACGAAGTCCACATGCTCAGCGTGGCGGCCTTCAATGCACTCCTGAAGACGCTCGAGGAACCCCCCAAGCACGTGAAGTTCCTCTTCGCCACCACCGACCCGGAGAAGGTCCTCCCCACCATCCTCTCGCGCTGCCAGCGCTTCGACCTGCGCCGCATCCCGTCCAGCCTCATCGTCTCCCACCTCGCCTCCATCTCCCGCACCGAAGGGGTCCAAACCTCGGATGCCGCCCTCCTCGCCATCGCGCGCGGCGCGGATGGCGGCATGCGCGACGCGGAGAGCACACTCGACCAGCTCATCAGCTTCTGCGGGGAACGCATCGAGGAGGCTGACGTCCTGGCCATGTTCGGCCTCGCCGCCCGGTCGCAAATCCTCGCCCTCACACGCGCCCTGCTCGAGGCGCGCCCCGCCGATGCCCTGCGCGAACTCGATTCGCTCGCGCGCAACGGCAAGGACCTCGGCCGCCTCCTCAACGACCTGCTCGGCCACCTGCGCAATCTCCTCGTCTTCCAGGTCGCCCAGGGCGACATCTCCCTCCTGGAAGTCTCCGAACTCGAGGCCGGCGAACTCAAGGAACTCGCGCAACTCGCCCCCACGGATGCCGTCACGCGCGTCCTCGAAGTCTTTTCCGCTGCCGAGGGCCGCCTCCGCGACGCCGTCGCACGAAAAATCTTCTTCGAGGTCACCCTGCTGAAGGCCATCCAGGCCCGCAACGCCGTCAGCCTCGACACCGTCCTCCACCAACTCCAACGCCTGCGGACGGCGTCCGGATCCGACCCCGCGTCCACCCCCGCCACGTCACTTCCCACACCGCCTCCCGCCGCGCGTGCCCGGGTCACCACGCCCCCCGCGCCGGCTTCCAATCCCGGGGTTTCCCACGCGCCCCCTCCCGCTCCAGCCCCCGCCCCCCCGAGCTCCGCACCGACCGCCAGCCCCGCCACCGCCACCGCCACCACGGTCGCGGCCCCCACCCCACCGCCGGCCTCTTCCATTCCACTTCCCACCGGAGACCCCCGCGCGCTCTGGGAACAGGTGGTGGTCTCCGCCGCTCCCATGACGCGCGCATCACTCCAGGCCGGTCAGCCGCAGTCCTTCGATCGAGGTACGCTCGTCGTCGGCTTCGGGCCCTCCCACGACACGCAACGCGCCCTGGTCGATACCGATCGGGTGCGAAAGGCGGTGGAAGCTCGCCTGGGGGAACTGGGCGCCCCCGCCACGGTGAGATTCGTGCGTCTCAACGAGGATCCCTCAGGAGTGTCGATCCCCGCCGCGACGACGCCCCCGTCTCCCGCGCTCGCCCCCGCGGCCACGGCGACGCCGGCGTCCTCAGCCGCGCCCGCGCCTCGTGCGCGCCCGGAAAAGGTCGCGCCCATCAAGATCGACCCCAACGAATTCAAGAACGACCCGCTCATCCGCGAGGCGCTGGAACTCTTCAAAGGCCATCTCGTGGAAGTGCAGCGCCAGGAACCGCCCGAAGCCGGCCGTTAGCCTTCCGGCGCCGCGAGTCGACCGGCGCAGCATGGCTGGCTCCGGGTCCGGAGCGGCTGCACCGCTTCAGAGTTTCTCCGGAGCTTCGTTGGGGGGCGATTCGCGCAAGTCGGGCGCCGGGATCTGGGCCAGAATTCCGCGAACCAACTCGCGCTCCTCCGCCTTGAGCAGCGCCATGGGAGTGCGCTGCAGCAATTTTGCCGCGCCCGCTTCGCGTCGCGTGCTCCCCAGGACCGCGGCGCACACGGCGCGCACGCCGGGCGGCAGCCGCCCCCAGGTCACCGTCTGCCCCTCGATCAGGTCCGAGGCGAGCTGGGGCTCGTTGCGACGCAGATGGGACAGCGCGAGCACCA
>JADLFD010000569.1 GCA_020845805.1 Verrucomicrobiales bacterium
CGGGTGGATGGGAAGTCGGTACGCTGGACCATGAAGCGCGATCGGCAGGGGGGCAGCGCCATGACGTACGAGATGTCCGGAGTGTTGGAGGGCGAGATCCTGGCGGGCAAAGCCAGCACGGACATGGACGGCAGCCCGATCACCATCGACTGGAAAGCCAAGCGGCGTTAGGAGGCGGTCGACGCGGTGGCGGGATGCGGAACGACGAGGAGCTCAAAGCATGGTGGACTGGACGCAAAAAACGAAGCCGGGGGGGATGGGCTACCGGCCGCCACGGCCGGATCTGCGGTGGTGGCTCGCGCGACTGCCGTGGCTGGTGGTGCTGCTCTTCCTCGTGATCGGGTTGTTTTCGAGCTTTTACACTGTGCCGGCGGATTCCGAGGCGGTGGTCCTGCGCTTTGGTGCGTACCAGCGCACGGTGAGTTCCGGGCTTCGGTTCAAGCTGCCCTGGGGCATGGAGTCGGTGACCACCGTCCCCATCAAACGCCAGTTGAAGGCCGAGTTCGGCTTCGGCACCCCGGGTGCGACGTTTTCCTACCAGTTTGCCGACGCCGCGGACCGGGCGCGCGAGAAGGTGATGGTGACCGGGGACTTGAACGTGGCGCTGGTGGAGTGGGTGGTGCAGTTCCGCATCAAGGACCCCAAGGCGTTTCTCTTCAATGTGCGGGATCCGGAGTGGACCTTGCGTGACGTGTCCGAGGCCGTGATGCGGAAGGTGGTAGGGGATCGCACGGTCGACGAAGTCATCACCATCGGACGGCAGGACATCGAGTTCGAAGCCCTGCGCGAGCTGCAGCGGCTCGTGGATCTCTACGACCTGGGAATCACCGTGGACCAGGTGCAGCTGAAGGATGTGAATCCACCGGAGGCGGTGCAGGCCTCTTTCAACGAGGTGAACCAGGCGCAGCAGGAGCGCGAACGGTCGATCAACATGGCCAAGGGCGAGTTCAACAAGGCGATCCCGCAGGCCCAGGGCACCGCCGACCAACAGCTGCGCGGCGCGGAGGGATATGCCATGAAGCGCGTGAACGAGGCGGAGGGCGATGCGGCGCGGTTTCGCGCCACGCTGGAGCAGTATGAGAGCGCTCCCGAGGTCACGCGCCAGCGGCTCTACCTGGAAACCATGCAGGAAGTGCTGCCGAAGCTCGGCAAGCGCGTGGTGGTCGATGAGTCCCTGAAACAGCTGCTGCCCCTGCTGCAGCTGAATGACGACGCGCGCACCGTGCCGGTGCCCGCGCGCCCACGAACCCGGAGCGAACCATGAGCCCCTGGAAATCCGCATTCATCGGGGTGGTGATCGTCTTCGGACTGATCCTGTTGCCGTCGGCGTTCTACGTCGTTCGCGAGACGGACCAGGTGATCATCACCGAGTTCGGCAAGCCCAAGGGGGCGCCCATCGCGACGCCCGGGCTGCATTTCAAGGTGCCTTGGGTGCAGGAGGTGAATCGCATCGAGAAGCGTCGCCTGGAATGGGATGGGCGCCCCACCGAGATGCCGACCAAGGACAAGACCTACCTGGTCGTGGACGCCTTCGCGCGCTGGCGCGTGAGTGATGCGGAGACCTACTTCCTGCGGCTGCGCGACGAGCGAACGGCCCAGAGCCGACTGGACGACATCATCGGCGGCGAGATTCGCAACGTGGTGGCCAGCCATGAGCTGATCGAGATCGTGCGCAGCGACAAGGACCGGGTCCCGGTCCGCGACCTGGTCGCCACCAATGGATTCACGCGTTCCGTGGCCTGGCCCCCCATCCGCACCGGCCGCCTGGCCTTGGAGAAGCAGGTGCTGGAGAGCGCGGCACCCAAGCTCAAGGTGTTTGGCATCGAATTGCTCAACGTTCAGTTCACGCGCATCAACTACAACGACGCCGTGGTGCAGTCGATCTACCAGCGCATGATCAGCGAACGGCAGCAGATCGCGGAGCGTTTCCGTTCGGAAGGCCAGGGCGAGGCAGCCCGCATCCTGGGAGATCGCGAGAAGGAATTGGCCTCCATCGAATCGGAGGCCTATCGCAAGGTGCAGGCCATCCGCGGCGAGGCGGATGCCAAGGCCTCCGAGATCTATGCCCGGGCCTACGGGGTATCCCCCCGGGCCCCTGAGCTCTTCCGGTTCCTGAAGACGCTCGACACGCTCCAGAAGGTCGCCGACGAAAACACTTCGGTCATCCTGACCACGGAGAACGAGGTGTTCCGCATGTTGAAGGATCCCCGGCCGTGATCCGGCCGGGCTGGCAGCGCGCGGCGGATGGATCCGACCCGGACGGGCCCGGACCGACAGGATTCCTGAGCTCATGATATGAAAACCAATCTTCGCTGCGTCCTGGGGGTTTTGGCCGCCGTCGGGTTGATGGCTGGTGAGGTGCTGGCGGCGGGACCCCAACCCCTCTGGCCGGGACGCGCTCCGGGCGAAACCAAGGAGGTGGGGCCGGAGGTGGACATCACCAAGCCGACGGATCAGCTGATCGCGGGCCGGCGCCTGATCCGCCTGGGGCAGGTGGGCCAACCCACGCTCGAGGTCTTTCGCCCGCCGGCTGGACGTGAAACCGGGGCGGCGGTGTTGGTTTGTCCGGGGGGCGCGTACCACATCCTGGCGCTGGATCTGGAGGGAACCGAGGTTTGCGAGTGGCTGAATTCGAACGGGGTGACGGCGGTGCTGCTCAAGTATCGCGTGCCCCGCCGTGAGGGGCTCGAGAAGCACGCGGCGCCGCTGCAGGACGCGCAGCGGGCCATGGGGTTGATCCGGCAGAACGCGACGGCCTGGGGAATCGATCCCAAGCGCATGGGAGTGCTGGGGTTTTCGGCCGGCGGGCATCTCGCCGCCACGGTGAGCGTCACACCCGACCGCACCTATCCCCGCGTGGATGCGGCCGACGATCTGCCTTCGCGACCTGATTTCACGGTCCTGGTGTATCCCGCCTATCTGACGGTGAAGGAAGAGAACGATCGGTTGGCGCCCGAGCTTCCCCTCAATGCGCAGACCCCGCCCACGTTCCTGGTGATGGCCCAGGATGACCCGGTCCGGGTGGAGAATGCGTTGTTCTATTCTCTGGCCCTGAAGCAGGCCGGCGTGCCCATGGAATTGCACCTCTACCCGAGTGGCGGTCATGGGTACGGATTGCGCCGCACCGAACTGCCGGTCACCTCGTGGCCGGACCGTGTGGCCGACTGGATGAAGGCGAGTGGTTGGTTGAGACCGGCGGCGAAGTAGCCGGTACGTCGGGCGGTGGCCGGGGAGGCCCTCATTTTTGTGCTGACCGCGGGGGCGAGTTGCTGGCTTGGTGGTGGGGCCGTCTCCCAAGCCACCGACATCCCCATGAACGCCGAATCCGCTGCTGCTTCGTCCCACCACGCCGTCGCACCGTCCGAGCGCCTGATGTCCCTGGATGCGCTGCGCGGTTTCGACATGATGTGGATCGTGGGGGCGGACGCCCTGGGGCATGCCATGACCAAGGTGGAGGCGGGGCCGGTGGTGGCGGCGCTGGCGACGCAGCTGGACCATGTCGCCTGGGCCGGGTTCCGGTTCTACGACCTGATCTTTCCGTTGTTCGTGTTCATGATCGGGGTGGCGATCACCTTCTCGC
>JADLFD010000570.1 GCA_020845805.1 Verrucomicrobiales bacterium
ACCGCCTCCGGCAGATAGGCCACTTCGAGGCGCACCCCCGCCGGCACGTCCTCCGTCACCACGCGAGCGAAGGTGGAGTCCACCGTCCCGGTGAAGAGCCGCCACTCGTCGCCTGCGACCACCGGCACGCCCGGTAGGACACGCAAGACCAGCGTCCCTCCCAAGCGCACCCGGCCGCGCACCTCCGCCGTGCCCTGCGCCCCGATTTCAAAGGTCGTGCGCGAGGTTGTGTTCAGCCGGTACCGGCTCGATCCGATGGTGAGGATCCCCGCCGGTTGGCCGGGCTGGAACTCGCCATTCACGGTGAACGTTTCGACAAGACCATCTGAGGTCCGGATCTCGCCCACGCCACTCAGTTTGGATCCGACGGGTAGAATGGCCGATCGGTCGAAGGTGAGGACCCCGCCGGCGAGCCGGACTTCACTGCCGGTCTGCATCTTGAGTTCGCCCGAATAGGAGCGATTGGGGGAAGAGAGGAGCCCGGCCCCGAAGCGCAAGGTGCCCCCCTCCACACGGATCAGCCCCGTGTTGGTCAGCGCCAAACCCAGGTTCAACTCACCAGGTCCTGCGATGGTGAAGGTGCCTTCCACCCGGCCGCCACTTGGCGCAACTCCCGGCAAGGATAGGACGGCCGCGGTGTTGGTGGTGCGCGAGGTGGCGTCCCTCAATCGCAGGACGGTGTTGCTGATCACGAGACTCCCGCGGGAGGGGAGGCCCGGGCCGTCGGCGCTGAGGTTGCCGGACAGGAGGAGTTCCCCCGGTCCCCACAGAAACCCACCGCCCACTCGCAGATTCTGCGTCACCTGGATCGCACCGGCCCCTTGGGTGGTGCCTCGGACGAAGGTCAGATCGGCGACCTCGAGGTCACCTTCCAGCTCGTTGGTGCGCCGGGGGGCCAGATCGATGCGCATCGACTCCAGTTGGGAAGCCGCCTCGATCCGCAGGTCGCCCTCCACCAGGAACGCACCGCCTCCCTGGAGACCCCGCCCGAACCGGGCACCAGGCCCGTCCACGTGGGTCAGTCCCGACACCTCCCATGCGCCGCGAACTTCGACGAACTGGCGATTCGCCGAGGAGGAGGACGAACCTAGGATTGCGTTGCCCTCCCCCGTGAAACGCCCCCCGGCCGGCACGACGCCCAAGGGGGCGATTCGGACCGTGCCTGCCGCGCCCACGTTGACTTCTCCCACGCCGCGATAGCCGAACAGATCGAGCTGTCCTCCTTCCACCTCGACACGACCCTGGTTGTCCATCGCGAGCCCGGACAGAGAGACCAGGTTGGTCCCGGTCTTCCGAACCACGCCGGAATTCACGAAACGTCCGAGCTGGGGATTGGCGGTTCCGCGCACCCAATCCCGAGCCAGCACGCCGATCTCGAAGGTGGCGCCCGCCGCGTTCACGAAGATGGAACCTGGGCCGGTAGCCTCCATGGACCCCGAGGTCCAGCGCATGAGTCCCTCGTTGATGACCGTGGCCTCGCCGATCTTGGAGAGGCGGTTGCCGACCGTCTTGCTGGAGATCTCCACCCCGCCGCGGAACCAAAATGTGCCCTGGGCCAGGTGCGCGTCGTCGAACACGGTGTCGTCCGCCGCCCAGATCACCGGTCCATTGAACACCGCCTCGCCTTGGACCTTCAGGTCGCCGGCCCGCAGCACGAAGGCTTCGTCCACGGTCAGCGACTCCAACAAGGGGGTGTCGCTGAAGTTCGTCACCACCAGATCCACCCCGGGTCGGGAAATGATCACCTCGGAGCCCGCCACCGGGGGTCGCGTCCAATTCGCTTCAGTCGACCACCGTCCGGAGGTGTCGACCCCCCAGAAGGAACGCGGATCCACCAGTTCGAAGTCGATAGTCGCCGCGCTGACCGGAGGTCCGGAGGCCCGCAGTCGATAGCGTCCGATACCCAGGGGCACCTCCAAATGCAGGTCGAAGGAGCTGCCCGAGCGGGGCGAAGCTTGGACGGCGATCGTCGTATCATCGGCGGTGCCCCAGGTGTGGTCGGGCCCGATCGCGCTCAACTGATAGACCACTTCAACCGCACGGGCGGGGAGCATCGCCATTGAGAAGTCGGCGACAAGATTGCTCACCAGGGTGTCGTGGGAGGGCAGCAGTCCGCGGGGGCTCACATGGTTGAGGGTCGCCCGGGCGTTGCTCACGGAGTACGCCCAGTTCAACGCCGCGGAGCGGGTGTTACCCGCCGCGTCGGCGAACCCGGAGCTCAGCGAAACCCGGTAGGTGCCCGCCGTCAGCATTGTGGCGTTGGTCCAAATCAGGCGCGCCCCCTGCCAGGTCACGACACCCCCCGCCAACGGAACGTCGTCGGCGGTACCGATGAGGTTGTCGGGTCCACGCCCAAAAACCAGGAGCGGATCGGGCGGCACCACGGCCGGCACCTCGGAGAGCGCCACTTCCACCTGGGTGGAGGATTCACGGGCAACCAAGGCCCCCCCACTCGGATAGATGCTGACCACGCGCGGCGGGGTGGCGTCCGCCACTAGGCTCACACGCACCGGCGTCGAGGTGCGTGCGTTGCCGTTCAGGTCGGTGGCCACTGCGCTCAGAGTGAAGTTGCTGCGCCCGGCCGCCGCCGCCGGAGCGCGTACCTCGAAGCGAAACGGATAGCCGCCGTCCCGGTCCGCCACCACGCCATCCAGCAGCAACGTCACGTCACGAACGAGGGTGTTGTCATCCGCGTCCACCGGCACGCGCAACAACTGGCCAGGCTCAGCCACCGGTCCGGCAGCGCTCCACGATCCGTTCACCGCCACGCTGGGGGCCAAGGAGTCTGGACCACGACCAAGGAAATTCACCACCGCCAGTCCGCGGGCGCCATCGGCCACGTACGCCAGTCCACGATGCACGGCCACACCACGCGCCGTCCCCGGCGTATCGAGGCTGGTGATGAACCGGGTGACGTCGGTGGGATCCGACACGTCATAAAGTCCCAGTGCCAACGTGGATTCCTCTCGGAAACTGATCACCGGAAGCAGGAGCCGTGGTCCCGCCGCTGCCAGGTGATGCACGGCCGCCTGGGTGGACGGCTGCACGCCGCTTCGCACCGGAATCCCTGGGTTGGCGAGGTCGAAAATGGAATAGCCAGAGAAGTAGCCCAGGTACAGGCGCCCCGGGACCGCCAGCAGTTTGGACCCCAGTTCAAGCGGCGCACCGCTCGCCGAGATGAGGGGATACCGCGAGGTCACAAACGGGATTGGGCCCTCCAACCACAGCGTGATCAGCTCCGTCGCGGTCACCGCGTACAGCCAATCGCCCGCCACGGCCAGGGCATCCAGATTCTGACCGCCGCCCACCGCGTCTGCCCGCGCCAACAGTTGACCTGTGGCCGCCTCCAGCACCCATAAATCGTCCCCCGCCCCTACCAGGACATGCCCGCCTTGAATCGCGATGCTGCGCGCTCCGGCAATGGCCGAGGAAAACGCCAGCCGCGGAGTGGCGGGATCCGTGATGTCGAGGACGCGGACGCCGAAGTCCCTGACCACCACCGCACTCAGGCTGCCGTCGGTCGCGATGGCCAACGCCTCCCCAGACATCGACAACTGGCTCACCACCACCGGTCGGTCGGGATCCGAAATCCGCACCACCGCCAACCCCGAACGCTCGTCGGCCACCAGGGCGTGCTCCCGGGCGATCACCACCTCGCGCGCCAGGCCCGGTGTGTCGACCCCGGCAATCGGTCCCACGGGCAGAGGCTCAAAATTCGACGGATTGCCGCCCGAGGCCAACTCCACGCCATCCGGAATGCCATCCCCATCGGTGTCCCCCTGCCGCGGATCCGATCCCGCCGCCAGTTCTCCAAGGTCGGGAAGTCCATCGGCATCCGTATCCCGCAACCCCGCCGCCGCCCCGCCCTCGAGCCACACGGCGCAGGGGATCGGGGTCGTCTGCCCGGCGGCCTTCGAGCGGAACCACGCAACCGCCACCTTCCCGGCGCGACGATCAAGATACGCAATCCCGTAGAACTGGTTGGGCGCGAGGATGAGCGGGGGAAGGGGTTCCCCGGTCTGCATTTCCCCGTGCTGCGAAAATCCATTGTCGAAATTGTAGAGGAACCAGGAAAGCGCGCGCGGCGCCGCCCCCGGCCGGCCATTGGCTCCGGGCACCGCGCCGCCACCCCCTCCGCCACCGCCGCCACCGCCACCGCCACCACCCCCGGAACCACCACCAGAGGCGGACAGCGCCCCCATGGGCAGCGGGGGAGTGCAGTAGGTCTGCCAGGCGGAGGTCAGCTTCACCAGCGTCTCGCGGTAACCATCCATCGGGTGCGACCAGCCCATGGACTCGTACACTTGGGTCATCTCCGCCACCTTGAGCATGGAGTTGAGGAAGTCGTGCAACCCCAGTTCCGGCGGGGTGATTTCGGCGGCGAAGAATCGGCGCAGCCGGGTGATGAGCGCATCCAAGTCGGCCGGCGTCGCGCCCGTAGGCAACGGCAAAGCACCCAGCGCCACGCGTTCCTCGGCCGTGACTTCGCCCCCACCCGGGCTCGCCTCGTCGAAGGCGAAGTCCACCGCCTGCAGCAGCGCCGCGCCGTCGAACTGCGAGGCGGCGCCAGCCGAAACCCACACCGGCGAGCCATACAGCGTCTCGTAAAACTTGCGCAGGGCCAGACTCAGTCGGGCGTGCGAAAGATACGGCCGGGTGCGCGCCTCCTCGAAGAGGGCCGGAGCCGGCGGCGGTGGCACCGGACCCGGAGCCCCCGCCGGCCGTCGCGACAGGTCGTGCAGCGACTGACCATCAAAGGGATTGAGGAATTCCCAGGCGTCATTGGTCCACTGAAACAGTTCGTTCTCGTACTCATCGGGAACGCAGGCGGCGCCGGATCCCGTTTGGATGCAGTCGATGGCGGCACAGGTGTTGAGTCCCGCGCCCATGGCGCAGCCGTGCATGATGCCCATGATCTTCGCGATGGGCCCGAGTCGCGACGCCACGCGGCCCGTGCGCATCAGGGCCGCCTCGGCGCAGCCTATCCCCGCTCCCGCCGAGCCATTCACCACCGTCGGAATGCAGTTCCCCGAATCGATGACGCAATCGCGCACCACCCCAACGCCACCATAACCAATGCCAAAGCCGCAGCCTGCCTTGGGATTGCCAAAGGAGGCCGACTCCCCCGCCATCAATCCCACGAGGCAATCCGCGATCGAGGTTGCCGCACCGATGACCTCGTTCTGGCAGCGCTTCCATGGATCGTCGGGCGGCAGGTCGTCATCATCGTCGTCGTCGTCATCCGAACAGGTCTCGCAGGGATAGGGTCCACCGCCCTCGCCCCCGGACCCCGGCGCGGATCCGTGCCAGCCCGGCTGGCGCACGCCCACCCCGGGATCGGTATCCGCAAACTTGCCGTCCGCACTGATGGTCATCGTGCCCTGCGGCTCCCAACGTCCCGTGTCGTGATTGAAGCTCCAGAGCACGGTCTTCGCGCCGGGCGCCAACAGTTCGCCCGTCACCGGATCGGGCAGGTTGGGCAATCGCATCGGCACGGGCTGGTCGAAGTTCTGCGGGCCATCGGTCTGAATGGTGATGACCAGCGGGAGGTTGAGTCCGGCAGGCAGTGGTTCAGGGAGGCGGTCCGGAGCAACCGGAGCGATACCCACCCGCCCGCCGCGCGCTCCGGTCTCGCTCATCAGCGCGCCCGCCGGGACGCGCAACTCGACCCCCGCCAGCGCAGGGTTGGCCGCGATCACCTCCGGCACAAACCCCACCACCGTGGTCTCGATCGCACTCACCGATTTCAAAGCCTCAGCCTGGATGCGCGGCAGGAAGATCTCCCCCGTCCCGCCTGCGGCGTTGTTCGTGCGTCCCGCGGTGGCCTCCCACGCCTTCCCCACGAAGGGGTAGTACGCCCCCCCCGGCCATTCGCTGCCCGCCGCGGTGCGGCCATCGACATGCACAAAGAAGCGTCCGACCGGGGCCGGGTTCAGGTTGAAATACCCCTGGGCATCGGTGGTCGTGCGCAGGGTTTCCTCGGCGCCGTCCACCGTGATGGTGACTCCGGAAAGCGGCACATCGGCACCGCCCGCACCGCGCTCGGAAGCCAGGACGCGACCCACCACCGCCGTCCCCGGTAAAGCCAGGGTCCCCAGGGTGTCGAACTCAAGCCACCCCACGCCGCCTTCCGCCCCGTCGCCATCGGCGTCCACGGCCCGTCCCGCGAGGTCCAGGATCCGCGCCCCTTCCACCGCCACGCGCACGCGGGAGGCGGCAGGCATGGGTTCCAGCGGGAACCAGGTCAGGGCCAGGCGGTCTGCCGAGAGCTCCGTTCGCCCCAGCAGGACCCGGCCCCCCGCCTCGGCCAGCACGGCGGCGGCGCCAGCGACCCCGGACACCGTCACCGGCGCGGAAAACCGGAGCACGGTCTCGCGCGTGACCGAAACCCCCGCCTCCCGGTAGGCCGGCGAGGATTCCACCACACGCACCGGCTGGGAACCGCCGCGCAATCGGAAGAACTTCGGCGCCGCGCCGGGGACCAGGACCAGGCGGCGTTGTGTGCCGTCGACCGTCGGAGACTCCGCCACCGGCGTCCAGTCCCCCGGTGGCGCCAGCGACGTCGCCGATTCCAACACCAGAACCAGATCCGCGGGCGCCTGCACCCAGGAGAGGGTCGGCCGGCCGTCCCCACTCAGCGTGATCCGTAGCGCCGGCTCCGCCGCGCCCAATGCTACGAGCGAAGCCAACCAGGCGAACACCGCCACGAACGGCCGCACACAGGGGAGGCAGGCTTTCATCGATCGAGGACCGTGCAGGAACGCTTCCCACCGGCCAATAAGGAATCCGATGCACCTTCAGGGTGGCCCGGTACCTTGAATCGGGTCCCCTGCCTCCCGGTTGCCCCCTTATCTGTTCAGCACGTTTGCCGAGCCCCATTTCTTGCGGCATGCTGCGCGCCGCTCATGGCCGTAAACGCCCCCACGCCGACCCAGTCGACCGACGGTTTCCTCCCTATGACGCGCGCCGAGATGGACGCGCGCGGGTGGACCGAACTCGACATTCTCATCATCACCGGGGACGCCTACGTCGATCACCCCTCGTTCGGTGCCGCCATGATTGGTCGGGTGCTCGAGGCCCAGGGTTACCGCGTGGGCATCATCGCTCAACCCGACTGGACCCATATCGACTCCATCCAGGGGATGGGCGCGCCACGTCTCTTCTGCGGCGTGACTGCGGGCAATCTGGATTCGATGCTCTCCAATTACACCGCCGCACGTCACAAGCGGAAGGAGGACGTCTACAGCGCTGGCGGTGTCCCGGGCAAACGCCCCAATCACGCCGGAGTCGTCTACTGCCAGATGGCACGCCGCGCTTTCCCCGGTGTACCCATCGTGCTCGGCGGCATGGAAGGCAGCATGCGCCGCGTCGTCCACTACGACTACTGGGAGGACAAGCTCAAGCCGTCGATCATGGCCGATGCGAAGGCCGACATCCTCGTCTACGGCATGGGGGAAGCCGCCGCGCGCGAAATCGCACTCCGTCTCAAGGCAGGCAACAAGGACCTCTCCGGCATCCGTGGCACCGCCCTTTTTCTCGGCGCCAAAGCCACCGCCGCCGCGGATTTCTCCGACTGCATCCACCTCCCTTCCTGGGAAGACGTGCAAAAGGATAAGAAGCACCTGCTGCGCCTGACCAAAGTGGTCGAGGCTCAGCAGACCCCCTACGCCGGCAAGCGGTTGGTGCAAATGCACGGCAACCGCGCCCTGCTCCAGGAACCCCCGGCGTTTCCCATCGACGGACCCGACCTCGACGCGCTCTACGAACTCCCCTTCATGCGGCTGACGCACCCGTCCTATGACGCGCCCGTGCCCGGCTTCGCCAGCATCAAGGATTCCATCATCGTGTCCCGTGGATGCCCCGGCGGCTGCACCTTCTGCGGCCTCGGCTTTCACCAGGGCAAATTCCTCTCCAGCCGCAGCGTCGATTCCGTGCTCAAGGAGATTCGCAAACTGACGGAGAGCGGCACCTTCCGCGGCACGGTCTCCGATCTCGGCGGTCCCACGGCCAATCTCTTCGGCGCCCAGAACGGACACGTCGACGCCTGCCAGAACTGCCACCGCCCGAGTTGCCTCTGGCCGACCATCTGCCCCTTCTTCGGCATCGACGAGCAGAAGGGCCTCGACCTGCTCCGCGGCGCACGCGCGCAGCCCGGGGTCAAACATGTGTTCATCCAGTCGGGCATCCGGATGGACGTGGCCCTGCGCACGCCAGAGTACCTCAAGGAACTGGTCCAGAACCATGTGTCCGGCCATATGAAAGTCGCACCGGAACACATGCACCCCGACGTGCTGCGGCGCATGCGCAAACCCGCGGGGGACTTCCCGGCGTTCATGGAGAAGTTCCATGAACTCAGCGAGGACGCCGGGAAAGAGCAGTACCTGGTGCCTTACTTCATCTCCAGTTTCCCGGGCTGCACCGAAAAGGAGATGGGCGCGGTCGAGCAGTTCCTCAAACAGGAGAACTGGAACCTGCAGCAGGTGCAGGACTTCATCCCACTGCCCATGACCGGCTCCGCTGCGATGTACGTGACCGGTCTCGATATCAACACCGAACAGCCGATCCCTGTCGTGCGCAACGCCGGCGACCGCGAACGCCAGAAGCGCATGCTGCGCCCCAACCAGCCACCTCGCGCGCGTGGGAAGTGGGAAGCCCCGCAGGACAGCGTCGAGTAGGAGTCGGACTCCCCATCCTCGATTCCGGGGTGGCGCTCGCCCGCTCCGCTTCCGCTCACCCCTTTCGCCCACGCCCTTCAGCGCGGACTTACGTCCGCGGCTACTTCCTCATTCCGTAGCCGCCGTCGTGCAGACGGCGCTCGCCCGCTCCGCTTCCGCTCACCCCTTTCGCCCACGCCCTTCGGCGCGGACTCACGTCCGCGGCT
>JADLFD010000571.1 GCA_020845805.1 Verrucomicrobiales bacterium
CCGTCCGCGAAAGCCGTGACCGTGTTGCGATCGTGGAAGTTGCCGGGGACATGGTAGAAGAAATTGCGGCCGGCCGCGATGCCGAAGAACGGGCGACAGATGCTCTCCGAGTGCACTTCGACGAAGGTGAGCAACTGGGAAGGGCCGGGCGACATGGTATCGGAGGACTTCCGGTAGACCCGATACCCCATCGTCGGCAGGTCACGATAGCGCTCGGGATCCCCATTGCGCGCCTGAGGTTCCCAGCCCAGGAACGAATTCATGCCGTAGCTGCGCACCACCTGCTTCTTCTTCCCGTTCACCACCACCGTGCTGCGGTCGGAGGGACACAGGTAGAGCTCGGGACTTTTCAGGTATGGACCGAACAGTGAGCGCTTGGGGTCCTGCAGCAGGAAGGCGTTGGTGTTATCCGCCAGATTGCCCTCGAAACTGCCACCCACCCACGTCGGCGTCGCCGGCGCGTCCCCTCGTCCGTTGGACACCAGCCGATCGTCGTTCTCGTCCGCGTACAAAACCCAGATGATCCCTAACTGCTTCTGGTTATTGACGCACTTGATGGCCTGCGCGCGGTTCTTCGCTTTCGACAGCGCGGGCAGGAGCATGCTGGCCAGAATCGCGATGATGGCGACCACCACCAGCAGCTCGATGAGGGTGAAGGCGCCTCCGGACCGCGGTCGCGCGACGGGAATCATTCCGCCTGAATCCGCTTTTACCCTCGGGAGGTCAAGTCCTACGTCACTCCCCGAACGCCGTCACCCGCACCCGATAGAAGCGGGGTCCGGATCGAAACGCGTCCCGCACCAGACCGTTGTTGTGGGGGGAATCTGCCAGATCCTGCCAGGACGCTGAGGTTCCCAGAGTCTCCGCCGCCTGCACGACGTAGGTCTGCCCCGGCACCACGGGAAACGTCAGGGTGACCTGGGCTTCGCGGCTTGGCGTGCCCGGTTCGTAGGCGATACTCAGGCTGGGCGGTACCAGGGCCGGTTCCCTTACCTCCAGCGTGACGCGGGCGTCGGCGTAGTCACCGCCCGTCCAGGTGCTCACGCCATCGGTTCCGGCCACGAGGAAATCACTGCTCAACGGGTCCTCGGCCGTGCCGGCGCGGACCCGGAAGGTCGAGGTGCCCACGAGCCGGGCCGTGACCGGGAAGGTCAGGATTTCGATGGGGTTCGCAACCCCGGCATTGGTGCGCGCGGCCAGGGTATCAAAAATGCCGCGCCACACCCCGCCCTCGACAGTCCCACCTGAGGAGGTGGAGGGGTCCTGATCCGAGGTGGGTCGGACGAGGGCGTTGGTCTGCCAGGCCACGGATTCGGCGAACTCCTGCACCAAATCGAGGTGCCAGGCGAAGATCTGCTGGGCGCGCGGTCGAAGTTCCGGGAGCACCTGGGCCAGGACCCGGATCGTGGTCTGTTCCCCGGGGGTGAGCACGGATCGATCGGCGGAGATCGTCACCTTGACCGCTTGGGCGAAGGTGTTCGGCAACCACGCAAGGAACACCGAGATCACACCCGCGAAAAGCGCCCGCCGGACACCACGCCACGCGGCCGGAAATTGGGCCAAGCGGATAAGCGTTGGAGCGTCAGGCCTCGGCTTCATGGTTCCAGCGCGTGAAGCGTCCAGGGGATGCGACCGGAGCGAGATCGTGCCCCGAGCAACGTGGGACCGGAAACTTCGACCGGGAGGGAACGCAGGTAATTCGTGCGCACCGCCTGCGCGTCGGCTTGATCCACGCGCGCGTCGCCATTGAGGTCCAGGTCCAGCGAGCGTTGGGCGGGAGGCTTGCGCAATTCCGTCGTGATACGGAGAAGATCCCGGTCGTTGACCACACCGTCCCCCGTGGCATCTCCGGTCAGGACGGAGAACCGGTGCCGCACGTCGGTCGAGACCACGGGACTGCCGCTGCCATTAATGGCTGCCGCGGGCACCACCAGCTCGTAACGGCCCTCCGCCAGTCGCTGGCCGGGAAGTCCCGGGAAGGTCAGGTGTACGACACGCCGTGACAGATCGTAAGACAACGCCATCGAACTGGTGGGGATCACGAGACCGGTGGTGGCATTGCGCAGGACGATCTGGCTGGCGGTAAGAACCGTGGAGGCCGGCAGGGACAGCGGGAACTCGAGCACCCCGACGGCGGACCGTTGCAGACCGGCCCCGGCGCCTACGGCCAGCCCCCCGCGGTATTCCCTCGCTCCGATGTCAGTGAAGCCCGGACGCAGTGACCATTCCAACGACGAGGCACTGCCGATGGCGGCCTGACTGTTGTAGGGCGCCAACACGTACCCGAAACCGTTGCCAAGCGAGAACCCGACGGTCGGCGTGAGGGCTGTGTTGCCCGGGCCGTAGTCGAACCGGATCCGTCCGTCGCGGAACAGGGTGACGGCGAACTGCACATCGCTGCCATCCGCCTCGTTCGTCGCATTCCACCGGATGGTGACGCGGTCGGCCTGCGAGGCGTCCCAGAAAATGTCGTCGCCGGGACCATCGGTGCGCAGGTTGTCCCACAAAGGCGCGATCAGGGCATCGCCCATCAGCTTGGCCGTCGAGTTGTCGGCATCGCGAAATGTCTGGCTGTTGGCAAAGGTGATGAAGCCTTCGGAAGTGACGTTGATGAAGGTCACCTGCCGGTCGAAGTAGGGGAAGGCGAACGGCAGGCTGCTCCCCCAATACGTCAGGTTGCCGCGCCAGTTCTGGGCCGTGCCCGTGGCGTTGAACAAACTGCGTCCCTGATCCACCAACGCATAGTCATTTCGCCCCGCGTTGACCGTGACGCCGTCGTCGACGCGGCCTTCAGCGACCAGATCCCGGCGCGGTGCATACCAGGCATCGCCTCGGTCGATGGCAGGCGAACCGGGCAGCAGGGTGTAGTCCGCTGCCGCGCGATTGGCGAAGGCGGGATCTCCGGTGGCGGAGTTGAGGTCGAGCTTCGCGACGGCGCGCCAGTCGACGAGCGTCTTCGCCGGAGCTCCACCCCAGCTGCCAGCGAGACTCTCCGCGCTGCGCAGGTGGAGCAAATTGTAGTCGGAGTCGATGGTCGACGGAGATCGGGCAGTGATGCTGAGTGCCGTGGCCGTGCCTCCCACGGTGACGAGGTTGTTGCGGATGCGCACATTGCCGGCGAACTCATTGAGCAGGATCGCCGCACCGGAGTCGGCATCCACCGTGTTCCCCAGCACGTCCACGATCGTGTTGCGCACGTGCACCCCCGCCTCGCGATTGCCGTAGATGAGGTTCCCCATCACCACGGTACGACCGCCGGGAACCAAGACCCCGATCCGGTTCTGGTAGATGTGGTTGAACTGAACCACGCCGGAGTTGGAGGTCTCGACCCCGACATCATTGTCATAGACCAGGTTGGGCGCTTCGCCCGGCACCCCGACGATGCCACGGTCGCGGATGCCGGTTCCGTTGCCGAAGACTCGGTTGCCGAACAGGCGCACCTCGCTCGGGATGGCGATGCCCTCGAGGAAGCCCGTGACCGAGTTGTCGCGGATCACGGCGCCGTTCCGGATGTTCACGTACTCCACGTCGATGCCGAAGCCCCGCGTGCGTGCCGTGCCCGTGCCCATGATGGTATTGCCCTCGGTCACCTGGTCGGGTGAGGAGACGAACACGCCGATGTAATTCGAGGTGACCTGGTTGTGACGCACCCGCAGGGAGGTGCTGCTGAACACCGAAATCCCGTAGTTGTCGCCGGCCACGACATTGTCTTCCACCACGGTCACGCCTGCGCCATGCACCTGGACCCCGTAATCGCCGATCTGCGTCAGGCCCAGCCCCCGGATGGTGTTGCGTCGGAGTGTGACCTCGCTCACCGCCGCCGTCGCGGTATAGAAGATCCCCTGGTTGTTGGTGAACTCGATGACGTTGTCCTCGGCCACCAGGCGGCCGCTCTGGACGAGGAATCCCGACTGGCTGTTCAGCACCAGGTTGCCGCGCAGCAGGGAGTCCAGCGGCCGCACCAGGAAAACCGCCCTGCCCGCCCCCGTGATCTGGTTGCCCTCGATCAGGATGTTCACTGCGCCTTCCACGGTGATGCCCGCCCCGGTCAGGGTGTTGCGCGAGATGCGCCCGGTGGCGTCGGGAAGGAAACGGATGTTGTACCCATCCCGTGAGCCCGAGACCCGGTTGCCCTCCACCACGTTGTCACCCGAGGTGACGCGGATCGGACCGCCCACCACCAGGTTGTCCCGCACGATTCCCGAGGCGGTGCCGGCCAGGAAGATCCCGGGTGCATTGGAGGCATCCACCTTCACCTCGTTGTTCCGGATCAGGTGCACGCCGGCATCAACTCGTATCGGAACGGCATTGTACCCGGTCTGGATGGTGTTCCGTTCGAGGGTCGCCTGGGTGGCGGCCGGAAGGTAAATACCGTACGTCAGCGCGCGGGTGATGAGGTTTTCGGAAATGATCACCGGGTCGGGAGCATCGAGGCGGATCGCCGAGTGACTGGCGGCGGCGAGCAGCCGGTTGCCGCGCACGGTGGCGTTGGCGAGCTTCACGGTCGCACTCAGGTAGATGCCGTACTGACCCGTGCCGCGGGTCGTGTTGTCGTCGACCTGCCCGGTCCCCTTCTCGAAACGAATACCGATGGCGGTGTTGCCGCCCAGGGTCACCGTGTTGCGAAGGACCGCTGACTGAACGGCGTTTGGCAGATGGATCCCGTACTCGGAGGCGGTGCCCACCGTGTTGTCTTCGATGCGCACCGGTTCAGCGGTGTCGAGGCGGATGCCCAGCCGTGCACCAGCCAGGTCCACCACGTTCCGCAGGATGGGTGCGTTGGCCGCAGGTCCGAGGATGATCCCAGCCGATCCCGTTCCGAGGATACGATTCTCCTCCACGCGATTGGCGCCCGCATCGAGGTGCAAACCTTCGGCGGTCCCGGAGAGAGTGATCACGTTGCCGCGCACCGTGGCGGCGGGGGACTGGGTGATGATGATGCCGTACCGGGTGGCAGTGCCCACGGTGTTGAGCTCCACGGCGACCGGCGTGCGGGATTCGATGCGGATGGCGTCGGTGGCACGCGTGAACTGGATGGTGTTGGCACGGATCGGGGTGGCGAGCGTGGCCACGGGACCGACGCGGATGCCCTGTCCCGTCCCGCCCGAGAGCGTGTTGAACCCGATCTCCGTCGCGCCGGTGAGGACCACCAGGGCGTCGGCACTCCCGCCGACGGCGATCGTATTGCGCACCACGCGGCTGGTGGCGGCGCCCTCCACGAGCACGCCCTGGATGCTGGCGCCTTGAATCTGTTGGTCCTCGAGGATCACCTCACCGGAAGCCGAGGCGTGCACGCCCGTGCCGGAGAAGAGATCGATCTGGTTCTTCTTCAGAACGGTCTGGGCGCTGGTTCCCGAGGTGCGGAAGCCGAAGGTGGAGGCGCCGCTGATGCGGTTCTCCTCCGCGGTCAAGGCACCGGAAGCGGAGAAGAGCACCCCGGCGCCGGAGCGCAGTTCGAGGATGTTCTTCCGGAGCGTTGCCGCGGCTGCGCCCGTCACTTCGATCCCTGTGCCGTCGATGCCACGGACGGTGTTCCCCTCGAACACCAAGGTCTGACTGGAGGTGGTGGCGACGCGGAATCCACTGCCGGTGGCCAAAGAAAGGGTGTTGTTGCGGAACACTCCGGTCGCATCGCCGGTGAGGGCGACACCCCCGCGCGCATTGGAAACGGTGTTGGACTCGAAAACGACCGGACCCGCAGCGGCACTCACGGCAAGACCGACGCGGTCGAAGCTGACTTGCCGCACCGTGCGGGCCTTGTCGCCGGAAGCAAACTCCAGCGCGACCGAACTGTTGGTCGTGCCCACGAAGCGCAGTCCCGTGATCCACTCGCCGCCCTCGCCGAGAAACCGCAAGGCCACGGTGTCGTGGGACCAGGTACTGCCTCCCACGCTGCCGGTAATCAGCGCACCGGCATCGGTGGCCGGGACTTCCACCCGCCCGGAGTAGGCGCCGGTGTCGAGTACCAGGATGTCGGTGGGCTCCACATCGTACGCCGCGAAGATCGACGCCAGGTCCGGCTTCGGGCGTTGCGGCGAGAGTCCGTCATGGGTCGCCAGCCCTGGGCCGGCGGTATAATAGGCGTCGGCCGTGGTGGCATCGTTCACGTAGAAGACGCGCGTCGTGGATCCGGGTCCGGGCACCACGGACAACGTGTAGTCGCTGGCGACCACTGAACCGCGGATCTGCACCCAGTACTTACCGGGGTTCAATTTGCCCAACTGCGCGATGTCGCCCTCGAACGCCGCGGTGCGCACATTCTGGCTGCGCGCCACCAGGCGACCTTTCTCGTCGGTGACCACGATGTTCAGATCACCGCGCACGCGGGCGTACGCCAGTCGTGCCTCGACCACCTCGGGGCGCACCACCTCGAGCAGGTAGAAATCCACATCATCCGGACGTCCGATGGCCACGCCGTTCAGCCATTGTCCGGGCCCGACCCCGATCGGAGTCGCGGTTTCGCGGGTGCCATTGCGGTCCACGGACGTGGTCTCGAAACGGTCCGGGAACAGATCACGGAAACAGTCGTCGTCCTTGCTGGCGAAGTCGAAGAGCACCTTGTCGGCACGGAAATCAGCACCGATACAGGCGGGGCAGACACCGAGCTCGGCGTAGGACCGGAAGAAGGCGGTAACCGTTCCGCCGATCTCGAAGGTGCAGATGAATTTCCGTCCGAGATCGCTGCCCAGGGAGAGGTTCTCGATGAATTCGTCAGTGTGGACGCGCCCGTCGTGATCGGGATCACGCAGGTCAAGGTAGCCCGAGCCCTGGATGCCACCCTCGGCCCCGGTGCGCCCGGCGCCCGCCTCGACCTTCACTCCGATGCGCAGGTTGGCATCGAGGGTGAACTCGCGGCGGTCACTGCCATCGGCGAGACGGTCCTGCATGAACAACCCGTTCAACAGATCGAGGCCGTTGCGGCTCTCCAGGAACTGCCGCACCCCGCGGGTGTCGTAGCCGAACGCCAGTCGCGCCTCGACCTTGAATCGACCCGAGACGTAGGCCATCAGCGGGCCGAGCAGGGGGATGGCCTTCTCGAACTGGCGTTCAAACACCAGCGGCGCCATGTGGTACTCGATCAGGCTGACGTCCTTCCCGAGCAGGAGCTGAAACGCGATCTTCGGATCGTCGAGGATGGGAAAGGTGATTCCCGATCCGGTGTCGCCGAGGTCGGCCATCGACTCGACCAGTTCGCCGATCCGGACGTTGAGACCGGGCAGCCGTTCGCGCAGGGCTCGCAGCACCTCGGTCTGCTCCAGAACCCGACTGAGATCGGCCACGGTCCGGATGTCCGTGCGCCCGAACCCAAAGCTGCCCAGCGGAATCCACAGCCCGCCGGTATCACTGAAGGCGTTGAGCTGGTTGACGAGGTCCGCGATGCGCACGAACTGCGTCACGAAGACCGAGATGCCATTGCGCTCCGTTCCAGGAACGCCTTCGAACAGCAGATCCACGACGCGATAGTCGCGTCCCAGTAGCTCCGAGACGCCGGGAATCGGCTCATTGAGGAACTCGATCACCGGGCGGATGGGCTCGATGAACTCCTGGATCTTGCCAAGGATGCCTTTGGAAAAGCGGGTGATGAACTCACCCATGTTCAGCCGCACGTTACGGAATGCGACGGTGGGTGGCCTGAGCGCAAAATCATCGGCCGAGGTGAAGGACCAGCTCAGGGTGAAGTCCGCTGCCAGGGACGGGAAGTTCGCGTCTCCGCCAAAGCTGGTCACGAGCACCAGGTTGATGTTGGCCGACCCGGAGAATCCGGCGTGCAGCACCTGGCTGAGCTTGGAACGGGCGAGATCCTGGAAGGTGAGCCGGTTCTTCTCGGTTTCGGCGGTGCCCGGCAACGGGTCGCGGAGATCGATCTCGAAGCGCAGGTCAAGAGACGTGGGTTGGGCGGCGGAATCCGTCACGTCCAACTGAAGGAAGCCGAGTCGACCCTGGGCATGCAGGTTGGGGATGGACCCGGTGAACCGCACTTTCAGCTCATTCGCGGTGGTGGTGTCGAAATAGAAACCGTGCTGGCGATGAACGCCGAACCGTAGCGCGAGTTCGAAATCGAGGCCGAGGTCCACTTGGCCATCCACCTCCAGGCCGAGGGCCGGGACCCCGAGATCGAAGCCCACCGCGCCGCGGAAGATTTCCACCGGCTTCTTGAGCACGAGATTGAACTGGATCTGCTCGATCAGTCCGCCCGAGGAGGTGGTGACCGCCTCCACATCCGCCACGGTCAGGCGCCCATCGCGGTTCGTGTCGGCCAGAATGGCGAGGCCGCCCGGTCCCACCGCGTCGAAGAGCGCCTGGCGCACGAGGGCCACTCCACGGGTGGTGGCGTTGGCGAACGCGCTGCGCAGCTCGGTGAGGATCCGGGTCCGCAGGAACTCCACGAAGCGCACGCCTTCGCGACTGGCATTGGCGAGCCCGTCCCCGATGAGCGGCAGGGACCGGTTGAACACCTCGCTCTCCAGTCCGTTTTGTATCTGGGCGAGCAGGTAGTCGACTCCGTCGATGATGAGTTCGAGGTTGTCGGCGAAATCGAAATTTTCGGCTCTCCCACGCAGGTCGGGGGCGGAGAGCACGACCGAACCGGGTTTGCCCTCGACGAAATCCGCGAGGCGATCGATGCGGAAGACGAGGTTCCCGAGCAACTCGCGTGTGTTCAGGATCTGCGCATAGACCGGCAACGTCGCGCAAACGCCGGCGGTGAAGGTGAGCGCCACATCCTCGAGACCGAGATCCCCGGCGAAGTAATACAGGCCGTCCGTGGGATCCTTCTTCAGTCCGAGGACGAACTCGGCCGGCGCGGTGTCGCCCGGCTCGCAGGTGCGCCCGATCTTCGCCTCGCCCCCGGCGATCTCGAGCGCGACAGGTCCGGCCGCGGCACGGAAGTGGAGGTTGGTGACCGCTGCCCCGGCGACGATCCGAAGGCTGGTGGTGTCGTAGAGGAACGGACGCACCTCGGCGGCGCTGGTGGCTGTGGGTGCCTTGAAGGCCAGTCCGAGGTCGATCTGCAGGGACGCGCCAGCCTGCAGGATCACCTGGCCCGAGCCCTCAACCTGCACGAGGCGCGAGACTTCGGAGAGGAACGCGCGCGCTGGGTCCCCGGCGGGGAGCTGGGCGACCAGCGACGCCAGGTCGAGATCCACGGGCAACGTGAGCCGCTCGAGGCGTTCCAGCCGAAGCCCGATCTTGAGTGTGCGCGCGTCGACGAGCGACAACGTCACCGCCGACTCGGGGAGGCCGAAGGCCGCTTCGAGTTTCCGTTCCACGAACTGCAACGTGGCTTCGGGCTGGCGTTGAAACGCGTCGATGCGCGCGGCGATGTCTTCGGCGATGGCCAGCAGATCAAGCACGCTCCGGTTCACCAAGGGGAGCGGGGTGTTCAGGGCGGTTGATTCCAGGGACTCGAGGAAATCGCGCACTTGCTGCAGCGCGATCAGGACCCAGCGATCGCCCAAGGCGGAGAGCCCGGCGATGAGATCGAGGTTTTCCGTGCGCAGGGACAGGGTCTCCGGTCGCGTGATGTCCGGCCACGTCACCACCAGCGCGGCAGTCCCGGTTCCGGGCGCGTTGAGGATGGGCGGGTTCATCTCCAGCGGCAGCCGCAGATTGGCCGCGCCGGCAAGCTGCACGCGCACGATCGTGGCCGGATTGGCCAATCCGCCGCTCAACTCTGAGAGGGTTAGCCGTCCGTCGGGGGTGGCTCCGGGGTCCTTCAGACCCAGGGACAAGGACGCGTTAAGTGATCCGGACCCGCCGCGAACCGCCACTTCCAAGGTGCGCCCGAAGACGGCGCTGAGGTTGAGATCGGTCACCGTGAAGGACACGGCTCCGGTGATGGCGGCATCGTCGAGGACGAAGAACCGGCTGGCGGCCGGCTGGTACCCTTCCTGTCCCGTGCGGAAGCCCAGCTCGTCCAGGCCCGCTCCGGCGAACAGCGCGTCCACCTTGAGGTAGGCGTTCTGACCGGCACCGCGCGTGAAGAACTCCAGCCGGTCGCCGTTGCGCCGTGCGCCCACCAGCGCGTCCAGACCCTCGCCCGCGAACACGGCGTTGAGATCCGCCACCAAGTCGTCCAACGAACGATTGGCGGGAGTGCCGTCGCGCCCGTTGGTCCGGTTGGCGGGGACGGTGATGAGCCGCGCGGCCGCCGAGCCCACACGGAGGTCGAACTGCGCGTCGCGGCTGAGGACCCCGGAGCTCGGCCCCCGCTGCAAGGCCTGCAACACGGCGATCGACGGCCGCAGATCGAAGCCGAGGCCCAGCTTCAAGGTGACCGAGCCAGTGGCAGTCAGGCTCTGGGCGCTGCCTTCGAAGCCCGCGAGATCGCCCAGGGTGGTCGATTGGTCGAACGCGCCTGTGGCGGTGAAGGCGCGACGGATTTCGAGCCGGAACACCAGCGTGCGCGCGGCGGGATCGTACACCGGTTGGAGGCTATTCTCCGGCAGGCCAAGGGCCACCGACAGACGGCGCGACAAATCCTGGATGTTGCTGAAACTCGGGGCGCCATCCGGGTTTCGCAGCGCCTGCGCGATCTCCAGGAACCCCTGCTTGATGTCGAGCACCGTGGCGAACGTCGCGCTCTGCACGAAGGGGATGCGCGCGGACAGCAATTCGGAATCGCGGATCGCGCCGAGCCAGTCGCAGAACTGGTCGATCATGGCGATGGCGTCATCCGCATCGAACGCGGTGAAGTCGAACAGACGCTGGAAATCCTCGCTCAACCGTGCGCGCGGGCCGCGGCCATCGAACAATGTCTCGGTGGCCAGGGTCAGCGTGGGGGTGCCCGGCACGACAAAGTCGCCGAGCCGCGCGCGCAGGGGCAGGGTGGCCTGGAAACTGCCCCGGGGTTGGAAGGTGAGGAAGTTGTTGGACGGCGCGTTGTTGAGTTCGAACAGGCTGATGTTGCGGCGCGCGTCGCCATCGGGATTGCGCAGGATCCCGGTGAGACTGGCGGCGAGACGTGCGCTGCCGTTGACAAGTTCGGCGCCCAGGAGGCCCACATTGATGCCGGCATTGATCCCCGCCGCCTGCACGCTGGCGGTGGCCTTCAGGTTGCCCAACCGCAGGAAGAAGCGTTTGTCCGCCGACACCCCGGAGCCCAGATCGAAGCCCAGCGTCAACTCCACCTTGAGCTCGACGACGACTTCCACCTCGAGACCGATGCCGGCCGTCACCCCAAAGGCGGCCGCCTCGGTGCCCAGGTCGATGGGGAGACGCACCTTGCGCTGCGCATGCACGGGGATCTGCAGCAGCAGCTCGGAGTAGGTGGGGTCGGTCTGCGCGGCCGGCAGCCCGAGCGCCTTGGCCAGATCGGAATCGGCGAGGGACACCACGCCGCCCACCACGCGGTGTGCGTCGGTCAGGAACTTCAACACCACGTTGTCGCGGTTGGCGTCGATGAAGTCCCGGACCGCCTGCACCCACTGCGAAACCCTGGTGACGGCGGGGTTGGCGAGAGCACTGACGATGGGTTGGGTCAGGGCCTCGACAATCCCACCAAAGTTGAGGATCGAACCCATCGACCGGCCCAGCACGGGGATGGGATCCGCCAGGGGGCCGGCCTCCTCGAGTTTGTCGGCCCACAACTTGGCGGCGTTCATGCCCGTGGTGAGCGCGTCGCGGATGACCGCGTTGATGGCCGCGTCTTTCACCAGCTCGTCCGGGCGCAGCACGCCGAGCGACAGCACGCGCACGATGGATTCGATGTCTCCGGCGGCGCTGTACTTGGAGATTTGGGGGTCGGTGAAGGCGATGCCGAGCTCCTGCAACACGATGCGTTGGGAGGCCGAGTTCCAGACGATGCCCAGGTGATCCAGCGCTTCGCGGTCGTCCTTCAGCGTGAGGCTGAACTTCTTGATCTTCGCATTCGGGTCGCGCTCGAACTGGCCGAGGCTCGAGACCAACGGCACGGTGCCATCGCCGGCGGATTCCTCCGGGATGGGCTGCCACCAGGTTTCTCCGGCGTTGGGCAGGCGACCGTAAAAGTTGGTGAAAGTGAGGATCTCGTCCCCCAGCCCGGTGGCGCCGACTTTCTTCAGGGTCTTGGTGGGCGTGGTCTGGCCCGCGCTGTACATCAACACCGCGTCGCCCGTGAGCCGGTCGATGAAGGCGTTCGGATCCCGCTTCCGTCCACCCACCGTGACCGTGTGATCCGAGGAGGCGTTGAGCTGGTCGAGGGTGTAGAACAGGTCGAGCCCGTCGTTCAGATCGAGCAGGACGGAGTTTCGATCGGACACCGACGCGTTGACGTTCTCGTATATCGGCTGGCCGGCAGGGGTCCTCCTGCCCAGATCAAGGAAGTCATAGGTCGCCAGCAGTCCGCGCATGGTCGGCACGTACTTCAGCGCAAACGTCAGCTTGGGATCCGCCGCCGCGTTCACCTCGGCGCGGGTGATGTCGCCGTCCGGACCCGTGATGGTCTCGCCGGCCTGCAAACGATCCCAGGCGCGGGCGAGGATCTTCGACAGCACGACGCGGAAGGCGATCTCGACGTCCCAGTCGTCGTGCAACGGGTTCCAGGCTTTGGACGCGCCGCGATTGGGCACGCCGATCATGAACAAGTCGTGGACTCGCGGCAGGGCGACCGAGCCGGTGCTTGCGCCGTAGGCATCGCTCTGGATGTAGGCGCGCGCCACCAACCCGCCCGTGCTGTGCACCACCAGGTCGACGTCCGCCGGACGCGCCCCCCCATGCGTGGCCGCCCAGGCGTCGGACGCTTTCTTGAGATAATACCCGAGGTAATCGACCCCGTACCGGTAGGTGGTGTCGGTGATCGAAGCGGCGGTGAGCCCGTCGAAGCGCCCATCGATGACGCCGTCGTCCGGACCCGGCGTCATGCGCCAGTCGTAGTTGCCGACGAAGAGGGACTGATCCTGGGCGTACCCGACATTGAGCAGCGTCTTGATCAGGTCATCGTAGACGCCCACCAGAGGATCGATCTGGAGCTTGTCGGGTTCGAGTCCACGACGGACGTACCATTCCTCGACGAACTCTGTCGCGGCGAAGTCCCCTCCGATTCCCGGCAGGATGATGAGCGGACGCTGCGGCGTGGCCGCGCCCGAGCCCAGGCTGGCCGCCAGTTCTAGCAGCGACGCCTGCGAAAGGTCGAACGGCAGCGCGTCGGTGTTGGTCACGGGAGACGCC
>JADLFD010000572.1 GCA_020845805.1 Verrucomicrobiales bacterium
GTGGGCCGCAATCGGCAGCTTTTCTGAGCGGCGAAGAGTCCCAGCGGCGGAGAGCCTGGGACGCCGGTCGAAGCCTGTGTGCGGAGCGCTGAAAATCGGAGGGACATGGAGATCCGGCGAGCGGCGGTACGTCCCGGAGATTCCCCGGAATACTCGAGCGTCAGCAGCGTTGACGGAAATTGTGCCGGTCTATCGCGAGCCACGGAGCCGGGGATCCAGCACATCTCGTAGAGCGTCGCCCAGCATGTTGAGCGCGTAGACGGTGATAGCGATCGCGCAACCAGGAAAGAACGCTATGAACGGGAACTGCTGCATATCCAGCTGGGCATCCTGCAGCATGCGCCCCCAGGAAGGGTACGGTGGAGGCACACCGAGTCCGAGAAATGACAGTGAAGATTCGGCAGTGATCACGAAACCGATCGTCACGGCGCCCATAATGATGATGAACGGTACAACGTTCGGCAAAATGTGCCGGAACATGATGCGGGCATCCGACGCGCCGCATGATCTGGCGGCCTCCACGAACATCCTGCCACGGACATCGATCACCACGCTTCTCGTGAGCCGCGCGAGGCTCGCGCTGAAGACCGCCCCCAGTGCCAGCACGAGGGTCAAAATACCGGGGGGAAAGATGGAGACCACAAAAATGAGGAAAATGAGCGCTGGAAAAGCCTGCCAGATATCGAGGAACCTCTGGAGTACAATGTCAATGTATCCCCCGTAATAACCGCTAATAATTCCCAATAGAGTAGCGGTGATCGCGCTCAAGATCACGACGCCAAAGCTGATCAAGATCGACGTCCGCGCCCCGTAGACGATCCGGCTAAATATATCTCTCCCCTGGGCATCGGTACCGAACCAGTGGTCTGGAGACGGCCCCATCTTCGCGTTCAGCACGTTGAATGCGTCATAGTGATGGGTGGCTATCTGCGCCGGCATGAGAGCCACAAGGAACAGGACTACCAGCACGACTGCACTGGCTGCAGCCAGCGGTTGTGACCGGCTAAACTGGAGCAGTGCGCGAGTAGGGAAAGCAATGATTAGGCGTTGCCACAGGGGGCCTTTAGCAGAATCACGCGGCGCAAAGATATCCGACATATACTGCCTTTTCCTGCGCTAGTTGTACTTAACGCGTGGGTCGATCAGCGCATAGGACATATCGACGCCTAGATTGACGAGGACCACTGTGAACCCGAACACCAAGACCATCCCTTGAATCAGGGGATAATCCCGCTGATTAACCGAGAGAAGCAGCTCGGAACCCATACCTGGGAGAGAAAAAATCTGCTCGATGATCACCGATCCTCCGATGACGACTGGAATCTGCAGCCCAATGACCGTCACGATGGGAATTAGTGCATTACGTAAAACGTGGCCGACTACGATTCGACGTTCACCGAGCCCCTTGGATCGGGCCGTGCGGACATAGTCGTTACGCAGCGCCTCAAGCATCGTGGCGCGGACGAACCGAGTAAGAGTTCCCGCCAACCCGGCGCCAAGAACGAGTGCTGGAACCCACATTGTTCGCAGATTGGAGGCAGGGTCTTCCCAGAGCTCGGCATATCGTAACGGTGGGACCCAGCCAAACCATGCGAATCCATAGGTGATCACGAGAAGCGCGAGCCAAAAGCTGGGCACCGCTATGAAGACGATGCCCAAACTCCTCGCGACATAGTCAGGGATTGTGCCTGCGCGGATGGCCGACGTGATCCCGAGCGGCAGCGCGACCATAAGCGATACGATGATCGCCAGTACGCCAAGCTCGATCGTCACAGGGAGCTTCTGCTGGAGGATCTCGGTGACAGAGCGCTGCTTCTGTGCCGACTCGCCGAGGTCACCGCGCAGTATGTCTCCGACCCACAGCAGGTACTGCTCGGGCAGTGCCTTATCGAGGTGATACTTCTCTTCGATCTGGGCACGAATCTCGGGCGTCGCAGCCGCGCCCTGGCTCCCCGCGATCGCATCGACGAGATCCCCTGGCAGGAACCGGACCGCAAGGAACACCACCATCGTGAGCCCAATGAGCGTCGGTATCACCAGGACCAGGCGCCGGACTAGGTAGGCTTGCATGTCCTCTCCATGGTGAACAGTTAAGGAGGCGGCGCTTTAGGTTGCCGGCTACACAGCCTCAACCCTCGTACCACCAGTGGCTGTTCCAGAATCCCTGACCGCTTCGCGGCGTCATATACTTGTCTACATCGTGGAAACCGGCTTGCCAGATACTGTAGCTGGGGCCCGAAGGGTACTGTACGGGGACGTAGTAGAGCTGTTCGAAGCCGTGGTTCTGGAGTTCATGGATTTGCTTCAAACGGTCCTCTCCATCAAGCGTCGCCAGCATTTTAGCGATGCCCTTGTTCAGCACGTCATCGTCGACGCGTGCCCAGTTCTGGAAAGGGCCATCGATGTACAAAGCGACCAACCACTGTTCTGCCATCCCAAAGCTGTTGAGGTTCTCGCACAGGCCGGTCCATTCCGCTTTTCCGAATACCTGGCTGCTGTAAACCTGCGCATCAACCGGATCTAGCTTGATGTTCCATCCTGCCTGATTCAGCATGGCAACGGCCAGCTCATAAATGGGAGCCGCGGCTGGCGATAGGGTCTTTGTGTACGTAAGTTGGGTCTCGATCTTGCCATGCCCGGCTGCCTCGATCAGTTGCATCGCAGCTTTCGGGTCGTACTTGACGTTGTCCCTTACCTGCGCGCTCGCCTTGTCGCCGGTAGGGTCGATCCAGTACTTTCCGAGCGCATGGGGAATCACATTTTGATACCAGATCTCCTGTGGCGGGAGACCGGCAGCTTCCACATCTCGAGGAGCCACGACGGCATTCCACAGGGAGTCGCGGTCCAGCGCACGGGTGAGCGCCTGGCGGATGCGCGGATCCTTCCACAGGGGGTTTCCATCGCTTCCCGAAAAGCCAATAAAGTAGTTGGCAGTCGATTCCGGGACCTGGATAATCTGGGCATCCTTCACCGCCGACCTGATGCTCGAGATCTCCTTGATGGCCGTGCCTCCCGGTGTGCGAGAGAGGTTGCCCCCCTTGAACTGGTTGAGTGCGGTGGCGGTATCCTGAATTACGGAGTAACGAAGCTCGTCCAAGTACGGGCGGTCAGGTCCGAAGTGCCACTCCGGGTTCCGCTTGAGGGTCCAACCCACCCCAGGCTTCATTTCTGCCATGATCCATGCGCCGGAACCCACCACTTCTTTCGTGGGATCGATCTCCGGCGGTTGCAGCATAAACGTATAGTTGTCTGCGAGAGCTGGTAGGAAGAGCGCGTTTGGGGCTTTTAGCTTCCACACCAGCGTGTAGTCGTCCGGTGCCGTGAGCGAGTCGACCATATGGAACTGGGCAGCCTGCAGGGCAACCCCGAAGCCCTCGACTTTGCCGTTGATCTTGTTCCAGTTGTACAGAACATCCGACGCTATCAGGGGTCGGCTCACGGGCGGCTGCCACTTCACGTTGCGACGCAGCTTCATCGTATACGTCAGTCCGTCGTCCGTTACTTCGTAGCCCTCGGCGACGTCGGGGACGATTTCGAGCGATGGATAGTCGGGGCCCAACGGGAGGCCCTTCGTCTGGAACAGCTTGCTATAGACGTTGTCAGCGAAATCGGCACCGGCCGCAGTCACGTTCTGGTGAGGGTCAATGATCGCAGGGAAGCTGGCCACAGATAGGTTAGCGACACCTCCCCGCCGCGGCACGGCGCCGGTCGTTGCCTGGCTCGTTGCCTGGCTCGTTGCCTGGCTCGTGGGGCTTACGGTACCCGCTGGTCCGGGTTCGTCGTCATCATCATCCCCACATCCAACGGCGAGGATTGCGGCTGTGCCTACGGTTGCGAGTCCCGCTCCAGACAAGAACGCACGGCGCCGAAGCGTTGCGGCTCTGGCTCGCCTGGTCCAGTAGTTATCATTCATGTCAAGTTCCCTTTCGCAGTGGCCATTGACCATAGAAGCGACTGCTGAGGAGGGACCTTACTTCGCGTGCACCGGTGAGTCAACGAGACCTGATGGCTCGATGTCCTGCCGACGAATTTATTCTACTCTTCAACATTAATCCTACTGGAGCAAGCCGTCTCGATTAATGCTTCTCACGTTAGACACTCCCGTTCCGCCTCCCCGCGCAGTGCGTAATGCAAAGCGAATTAGCCGAACTGGGTGCCGCTCGTCAGCCTTGAAAGCGTGTGTTCGGTGGCCATTGAGTCAGCATCGGAGATGGCGGAGTCAATCCCCCCCCTCCTCCATTTGAACCAAGAGAAGTCCGCTTCCACCAGTCACACCATCGTCAGTAATGACGCGCGGAACATCTCTACTTCTTAACGTCTCTACTTCCTGGACACAGGGGCCCTAATCACCACCTGGCTGCGGCGTCTCGCCGTCGCTGGCGGTCATTCGACGGATCTTCGATTCCCGTGGTTCGCCGATGACATCGGCAGGACTCGACCA
>JADLFD010000573.1 GCA_020845805.1 Verrucomicrobiales bacterium
ATCTCGGCGGCTCCGGGGGTGGACCTGACCATCGCACGCGTCGTGACCCCCGCGGTGGCGGTGATCGGGGGACGATTGGAGGTTCAGTGGACGGTTCGGAACACGGGTCTTGGGTCGGCCGGCGGCAGTTGGGTGGACGAGGTGTACTACGGCACGGACGCCAGCGCGCCGCTGGCGGGTCTGCGGCTGCTTGGCAGTTTTGTGCGGGCGGGCGGCCTGGCCGGCGGCAGCGAGTATACGCGGACCGAGTCCATCACGTTCCCGGCCGTGGCGGATGGTGAGTATTTCGTGGTGATCGTCACAGACGCCAAGGGCGCGGTCTTCGAGCGGGACGCCGAAGGCAACAATCGCGGGGCGTCCTCGTCACCGGTGGCGATCCGCCATCCGGACCTCGGCGTCCGCGAGGTGACCGCCCCGACGGCGTCGCAGTCCGAAGCCGAGATCGCGGTGACCTGGGTGGTCCGGAACGCAGGGACCGGGCTGGCGGGGGCACCCTGGTTGGATCGCATCCTGCTCTCCCGGGACGAGACGGTGTCGAGCGACGACGTCCTGCTTGCGGAAGTGACCCGCAGTATCCCGCTGGCGCCTGACGCGGTGTACACGGGGAACGCGACGGTCCGATTGCCGAAGTCCGTGGAGGGCGCCTTCCGGATCCTGGTCGTGACTGATGCGGGAGGAGCGGTCGAGGAAGGGGCCGACACGGTGCGCAACGTGGCCGCCTCCGCCGTCCTCGCCGTGGCCCTCCAACCCTACGCGGATTTGGAGGTCACGACCGTCACTGCGCCACCGCTGCTCATCGGCGACCCGGTCGACCTCACGGTGAGTTGGACCGTGTCCAATCGTGGTACCGGGCCCACAGGGGTGGCGACATGGTCCGATCGCGTGGTGCTGTCCGAGGATGGGATCTTCGGGAATCGTGACGACCGCGTGTTGGGGACCTACCTGCACGACGGGCTTGTTCCCGTGGGTGAGAGCTACACCGTGACCCAGGTCATCGCCCTGGCGCCGAGGTTGGAGGGTCGGTTCACGTTGTTTGTGGTCGCGGATGTGGACGATGGGGTGTTCGAGCACACCAACGCCCGCAGCAATCTGGGCTCCCAGTCCCCTGTCGATGTGGTGCGCATCCCCTACGCCGATCTCACCGTGGACGGCGTGACGGTCGAGGCGTTGGACGCCGCCGTGGGATTCCGCAACGGCGCCCCGATCCGGGTCACTTGGATCGTGTCCAATGTCGCACCGAACGGAATCGGCCCGACCAACGTCTCGAGCTGGACCGATTCTCTCTTCATCAGCGCCAGCCCCGATGGAGTGGGGCTGATCCCGGTGGGAAGTCTGACGCACTTCGGAGCGCTGGGACTCCGGGATAGCTACTCGGCCTCGGTCGAACTTTCACTGCCGCTAAACACTCCGGAAGGACCGCATTACCTCTACGTTTCCACTCGGGGCCCGTTTGAGTTCCTTTACACGAACAATAACAGTCGGCGCACCGACGCCATCCAAGTGGTCTATGTCGCCCCCCCCACGGGGGATTTGACCGTGGACGCGGTGACGGCCCCAGCGACCGGCGTCGATGGAGATTCGATCGACGTGACCTGGACGGTGCGCAACGCCGATGCCACCGGGGACGCGGTCACAGGGAGTTGGGTGGACACCCTCTATCTCGCGCCCAATGGCAACTTTGCTCAGGCGACCCCGCTGGCGAGCTTCCGACAAGCCGAGGTCTTGGAGGCCGGGCGTTCCTAGACCCGCACCGAGAGGGTCACGCTGCCGGTGCACATCCAGGGCGTCTATCAGGTCTTCGTGCGCACCGATGATGTGCGGGCAGCATCGGGTGGCGAGGTGCGCGAGGACGTTGAAACCAACAATCTGGCATTTGCGGCCAACCCGACCACGGTCGCCCTGCGCGGCCGACCCAATCTTCAGGTGATCCAGGTCCTGGCGCCGGAACGCGTGACCAGCGGCACGGTCATCGATGTGGAATTTACGGTGACGAATTCGGGCCCGGCGGCCACCCCGACAGGAGGCTCGCGTTGGACCGACTATGTCTACCTGTCCAATTCCAACGGGCCCGGCGGAATCCTGCTGGGAGCGGTGCCGAACGGCAGTGCGCTGGCCCCGGGCGAAGCCTACACGACCCGCGCCACCTTCACGGTGCGGCGCGAAGCGGCCGGCGAGTACTTCATTGTCGTGGTCGCCGACGGCACCCTGGCGGTAGATGAGTTCCAGGGACGCAACGCCCAGGGCGGTGCGATTGGTGAGGTCGACAATTTCAGCGCCGCACCGATCTTCGTGGACGTCACGCCGGTTCCCCCGCCGGACCTCGTGGCCGAATCCCTGACCGGTCCGCTTGATTCCTTCGACGGCAGCCCGATCACCGTGCGCTACCGGGTCAGCAACCTGGGCGCTGGCCGGACCGGCGCCAGCGGTTGGAGCGACAGCCTGTGGCTGATAACGGATGGTTCGCGGCGTCCCGGCAAGGAAGGGGACATCTTCCTGGGCAACGTCGGGCATTCCGGAGCACTGGATGTCGGCGCCTTCTACGAAGGCTCCGCGACGGTGCGGATTCCGCTGCTGGCCCAGGGCGGAACGTACTATCTCGTCCTGTGGGCGGACTCCGGCAATTCGGTGTTCGAACTCGCCTTCGATCAGAACCTGAATCCGTCGTTCCCGAACGACCTCGAGAGCAGCAATCTCCGGGCGACCCCGATCACCATCATCCCGACACCGCCCGCGGACCTGGAGGTCACCCGGGTGGACGCGCCGCCCATCGCGAAGGGAGGCGAACAGGTGACCCTCCGCTACACTGTCGCCAACAAGGGCGCGGCGCGCACGGATGTCGATCGTTGGGCGGAGCTGATCTACGTCTCCCGGGACGGCAC
>JADLFD010000574.1 GCA_020845805.1 Verrucomicrobiales bacterium
ATCGCCTGCTGGTGCTGGTGGAAACGCTGGGATCGGGCATCTCGTCCGGTGAGGTGAGATTAGTCGCCTACCAGTCGGGGAACCCGTTGCCGCGCACGGTGAGCTTTCCGTCGGCCGCGATGTTCACGCTCCTGGCCGGCCGCCACGCCGAGGAGTGGTTGGTCTCGACGCCGGAGTCCTTGGCCCGGGTGAAAGTGGGGCCCAGCGGACCTGAAGTGGAATCGGTACACACGTTGACGTTGGGGGCGGGCCGAGCCTCGGGTGCGGTGCGCATGGGGAACGTCGTGTACGGCGAATCGGGGGCGGAGATCCTGATGGAGCCTTTCGAAGTGCGCGTGCCCAACGTGGCCAGCGTGCTGTCGACCCTTGCGGAGGGAGGACGGGCCAGGAGTTATCTCGAGACGAACGGACGGATGCGCGTCGTCGACACTTCGACCGGGGAACTGCGTTCGAGTCACGGCGTTCCGCCGGCGCGCAACGGGTTGCTGCCACGACGATTCGTGGCCTGGGGCCGGGACGGCTTCGCCGCCCTGACCAGCGATCGTATGGAGTGCCTGGTGTGGCGGAGTCCCTATGTCGCAGCGGGCACCGCCGACGTGGGGCTCACCGTGACGGCTCCGACTTCGGTGACTCTGGATTCGACGCCGAGTGGGATCGGGTCGGCGACGCTGACGTGGCGTTGGGTGGTGACGAATGCAGGGCCGGATCGGGCCGAAGGGGTGATGCTGGATCTGCCGCTCCTGGGCAGCCAATGGGTTGGGCGCCTGGAGCCTGGTGAGCTGCGCGAGTTTCGTGAGACGCGGGTGGGAAGTCAGTTCGGCTGGGTGACGGGGGAAGGACGCGTGAGTTCGGGGACTCGCGATCTCGTGCGCGGCAACCAGCGCGTGGTGGCCCGGACCTTGGTCCGAGAGCCGGCGCTGGGGGATGCGCGACACGTGGCGGTGGCCCCCGGGGAGTTGGCCGCCTCGGCGGATGGCGCCCGGTTGTGGGTGGTACGCGATTCCGACCATGACGGAGAGGAGCCGGGATTGCTGGAGATTGACCCGCTCACGGGTCTTGGGGTTCGAACGCTTCCCACGGACACACCGCCGCGCCGGCTGCGGGTGGATCCCAGCGGTGGATGGGTCGGCGCGGTGTTGGGATCGGACACGGTGGTGGAATGGGAACTCGGCGCGGGTGGGCGCGAAGTGCGCTGGGCCTTTCCAGGAGAACAGGTGCGGGATGGCGTGTGGGTGCCGCGTCAGCCAGGAGTGAGGATCGTGGCGACCGACCGGCGGACGGTGGTGTGGGAGAACGGGCGCGCGCGCGCACAGGCCGCTCCCGGACTGAGCGACGCCGGGTGGGTGGGAGTGGCGCGCGGGATTCTCTGGATGGCCGATGCCGACACGCTATCGGCCTATCGCATCACGCCTGAAGGCTTGGTCGCGGAGGGGGGACCGTGGCCCCGGTCGTGGACGGGTTCGAACTCGGCGTTCACTGCCGATGAAACGCGCCTGTATTTCGACCACGAGGTTTTTGATCTGGATCGGCGTGTGTTTGTCGGGAGCGACCTTGGATTGGTGGTGGCGTCGGATCCGGCGAGTGGTTCGGTGTACGAATTGAGCGGGTGGTGGCTGCGACGTTTCACCGCCGGTGGCTTGGAGTTCCGCGGCGAAATGAGGGGTCCCTCCACCTGGTTGGGGGCACGCCAGTTGGTGCGCTGGGGTGAGCGCGGGCTCGCGTTGTTGCGTCCGGACGGATTGCTTTGGATCGACGAGATGGCGGTGGTGTCGGAAGCCGCGCGAAGTGACGTGGCGGTGAGTCTGATCCCCAACGTCTCGGAGGAGTACGTGGGGGAACGGGTCTGGCGGGTGCACGTGACCAACCTCGGAGCGCTGCCGGTGGCGCGGGTGGCGGTGTCGCTCGAAGGGGTGAGCCGCATGGATCCCCGGGGCATGGAGACCACCGGAGGCCACGCGCTGGGCGGGGTCGTGTTCTGGGATCTCGAGGATGTGCCCGCCGGGGGCACGGTGGTCCTGCCGGTGTGGTTGCAATTTCCCGAAGGGCCATTCCGCATCCAGGCCAGAGTGGCCACCGGAGCGGCGGGAGATTCGCCGACGAACAACTGGGCGGAGGTCAGCGGCATGGCGCGGCATCCGGTGGCCGATCTGAAATCGGGCTGGGCGAGCCCAGCCGCGTCGGAGGTGTGGAGCGCGGCGTTCGCGGGGCGTCTGAGTGTGACCAACGCGAGTTCGTTGGAGGTCGCAGACGTGGAGGTCAGAATACGGCGGTCGCCGGGCCTCAGCGTGGCGACGGCGAGTCCGGGGGAAATCGACGCCCAGAGCGTCACGGAGTCGGTCGTGGTTCGTTTGGGGTCGCTGGCACCGGGCGCGAGCACGACCGTGGACGTGGGATTCCGGGTTCCTGGGCCGGGGGTGTATCCCGTCGTGGCGGAGGTGGCTGGGCGAAACACCGAACCCACGCCCGCCGATAACCGCGCTTCGATGCTGCTCGTGGCGGGTTGGGGGACGGAGATCGACGGAGTGCGTGAGCTGAGTCTGCCCCTGGTTTCGGCCTGGGCATGGGATCCTCGTGCTCGCGAGCTGGTAGGAGGCGTGGAAGGCGTGTCGATATTGGTCTCGGTGGATCCAACAGGGTTCCGCGCCACCCGGTCCATGGCCCTGCCTGGGGTTCCGCGGAAGGTGGTGCTGTCTGCGGACGGAGAGGTCGCCTGGGTGGATCTGGCGGGAGGGGGATGCCTCCGGATATTCCGGGATCGGCGGTTGATCCTGGATTCGTGGGTTTGGCCATGGACCTCCTCCGCCGCGCCGTTCTCCTGGGCGGTGCTGCCCGCCGGCCTGGATCGGGATGTTCTAATCGCGCACGGGCGCGGTGACGATGGGGTGCTGTCCGTGCTCGCGTACCGCGGTGGGCGTCGGCTCCCGACCGAATACCGACTCCCGAACGGTCTGGTGGGGGAGTTGACCGTGAGTCAGGACGGTCGGATTTGGGTGTCGCGTGCCGGGTCGCTGGTGGAGTTGGTGTTACGCGAGTCCGGTCTGGAGTTCGTACGTGAGTATCCAGCGGCGATGGGCGCGGCGGGACGTGCCAGCTGGCTGGGTTCGCGACTGATCTATGAGTCCGGAATCGTGGCGGATCTGCGAACGGGCACGGTCGATCCCGACTTTGGTGGGGGCGGCTCGTGCTACGCGGATCCGGAGGTGAACTGGGCGTATCGGGTCCGTCGGCTTTCCAACGAACGCGGAGATGCGCCCGTGGTGGTGGAAGGGTTCGAGTCCGCGGATTGGCGGCGGGTTTGGCAACAGCCCTTGGCGACTGAGTTCACGCGCGTCGAGACCATGGTGCCGATGGGGACGAACGGGCTCTTGGTCCAGTCGACGACCGCGGCATGGTGGGTGCCGGTCAATGCGACCCAGGAGCGGACCGCAGGGCTAGGCGTCCGAGCGGCGGGGCCAATGGAGGTGGACTCGCAGTTGGGCCTGGTAACCCTGCCCCTGGGGGTGACTCACGCCGGGCCCTGGGTCGCCCGCGCCGAGCTGTTCGTGGACTTCGGAGACGAGTTGCGTCCCCTGGGCGGGCTGGAGGGAACGACGGGAAGCGTGG
>JADLFD010000575.1 GCA_020845805.1 Verrucomicrobiales bacterium
CTGGTGGACCTTCGATCAGGAGTCGGGCGAGGAGCGCACGGGTCGGTTCCCGCATATCCAGCTGACGGGAGGGGCGGTGGTGCGTGACGGTCGCCTGGTGTTGAACGGGACGGGTGCCACGTACACCGCGTCGCGGCGTCCGTTGCCGTCCACCGGAGCCGACGCTGGGTTGCTGCACTACCACCTCCTCCATCCGGGGGGCGACAGCCTGCCCGGGGATCCGAATGCGGCCTTCTACTTGGATGGCATTTACCATCTGCACTACATCCTGGCGCATCCATGGAAGGGCGGCACCTCGTTCTCCTTTGTGCACGTCACCAGCCCGGACATGCTGCATTGGACGTGGCAGCCGACGAAGCTGCAGCCGTCGTTCACCGGCCACGGGATGTTCAGTGGCACGGGATTCCTCACCAAGGAGGGCCGACCCGCAGCCATTTATCATGGTCAGGCCTCGGGCCGGAACCAGATCGCTCTGGCCACCGACCGGAAGCTCAGCGCGTGGGAGAAGCCGTATCCGGTCTCGGTGCGTCATCCGGACGGGACCGAGGTGACGATGAACCACTGGGATCCGGACTGCTTTCTGATCGGGGACACCTACTACGCCATCTCGGGGGGGGAGAACCCGCCGTTGATGAAGTCCAAGGATCTCCAGCAATGGACCCGGGTGGGGGATTTTCTGCGGCATGATCTTCCCGACGTCGCCCGGGGTGAGGACATCTCCTGTCCGAATTTCTTTCCGTTGGGGAACCAATGGATGCTCCTGTGCATCAGTCATGATCTGGGGTGCCGGTATTACCTCGGGGATTGGGACGCGAAGGCGGAACAGTTCGTGCCCCGCCGGCACGGGCGCATGAACTGGCGTCGGGAAAGCCAGAGCCTGTTCAGCCGGGAATCGTGGCGGGCCGATTTTTTTGCGCCGGAGAGCGTGTTGACGCCGGATGGCCGTCGCGTGATGTGGGCGTGGTGCGCCACCGTCGACCGCTCCGATGGCCGCATGAGCAACCGGACGCTTCAGTCCCTGCCGCGCGAACTCAGCCTGCCGGCGGATGGTGACCTGCGAATTCGGCCGCTGCGCGAACTCGAATCGTTGCGGTACGATCCGGAGGTGATGCGCGAGGTTGCGGTGACCGAGGTTGCCCGGACCCTGCACGCCGATCGTGCGCCGAGCGGAAGGACCCTGTTCTCCTTGGGCAGTGAGGCCATGGAGATTCGCATTCAGATCGAACGCGCCCAGGCGGAGCGGAAGTTGTTCGGGTTCACCTTGTTTGCCGAGGGTAAGGATCCCGGGCTGCCGATTGTGTTCCGCCCCGAGACCGGGGCCTTGCGTGTGGGCACAGCGGAAGCGCCGTTCTCCATTGCGGAGCTGCCCGCGGGCGAAGATGTCGACCTTCGGATCTTTGTGGACCGGTACGTGGTGGAAGTCTTCGTCAATGACCGGCAGGCGATCCTGGCCGCCCATCTCGACTCTGGCGGGAAGGGGACGCTGAGCGCGTTTTCGGTGGGGGCGCCGACCACGCTGAAGACAGTGCAGTGGTGGAAAATGAGACCCACCAACCAGGGGTTTCTGGAGGCGCAAAAGAGCCGGGTTTGGGAGCCGGCGACCCAGTAACAACCCGAGGTCGTCCTGGAGAAGGGGAAGGGCAGGGCAGGTCATGAATCGTCGTCACTATCTGAAGGCCGCGGGCATGGCCGGTGTGTCGCTGGCGCTGGGTAGGCATGGTCTCGCGTTCGGAATGGACGACCGGGCAAGCAGATCTCGCGCACCGTTTGGGCAGGACGACGGGCGCTTTGGCCGGGTGGTCCGGACGTTTCATCTATGTCTGGCGCCGGATGTTGTGGTGGGTGATCCCGAGCTTCTGCGCACGGTGCGGCAGGCTGGAGTGGGGACCGTTTGGCTGGCGGGATTCCTGTATGGGCACCGTCCGTACTCTGACGAGTTGTTGCGACGGGCGCGGGGTGAGGTCGAGCGAGCGGGGATGCGAGCGCAACTCATCACCGTACCTTTGGGGCATCCAGGGAATTCACTGGGCAAGCCGGACGGCAATACACCGCCCGCACATTGGGCCATGGCGCAGCGTCCGGACGGCCAGCTGTATTCGGGCACCTCCCTGCATCCTCCGGCCACGGCGGAGAACAGCGAGGCCCTGCGGCGATTGCGGGGGATGGGATTCCGCGAGTGTTTCGTGGACGACGACTTTCGCCTCGCGCGAAGTCCGGGCGAGATTGGCGGCTGCTTTTGTGCGACGCACCGGGAGCGCTTTCTGCGGCTCGCCGGGTACCCGGCGCGGAGTTGGGAGGCGTTGTGCGACGACGTCCGGTCACGACGTCTGACACCCTTGTTGCGGTCGTGGCTGGAGTTCACGGGGGACGAGCTGAGTGAGTCCTTTCGCCTTCAGCGGGGTGCCTTTCGCGGCGGACTCGGCATCATGGTCATGTATCTCGGTGCCGAGAAGGCGGGCATCCGGCTGCGGGACTATCGCGCGGTCCCCTTTCGGGTGGGGGAGTTGATGTTCGACGATGGGTCATTCGGGACGCCGAAGGGCAAGACGGACGAGTTGTTCAGTGTGCTGTTCCATCGTCGTTTTGCGCGTCCGGAGCGGGCGTACAGCGAGACCACGGCGTATCCGGCCGATCGCTTGTCCGCGGCGAACATGGCGTCGAAGCTGGTCATCTCGACCCTCGCGGATGTGCGGCACACGATGTTGATGAGCGGCCTGACGCCTTTTCCGCGCGAGCACTGGTCGGTGCTGGGGCCGGCCATGCGACGGCAGGCGACGTGTCATGCGGCGCTGGCCGGGCATGTGCCGCGCGGCCCCTTCAAACACTTTTGGGGCGAGGCGCAGCGACTGGTGGGCGACGATCGTCCGTTCAGCCTGTGGCTGGCGCTGGGGATTCCGTTTGAGGTGGTGGACCGGCCGCCGGCTGACGGGTGGACCTTCCTGAGTGACTTCGATGCTCGCGAATGGGGGTGGGTGTCGCGCCTCAGTTCCCCCGCCGCTCGCTGGGTATGCCGCGCATCCGCTGCAGTCACGCCACCGGGGGCGGTGAAGCTTGGGGAATCGCTGGCGGAGCTGTGGGCCTGGAAGCGGCAGATACGGGGTCAGCTGCGCGAGGTGCCGCACGTCGCGGAAGATCATCCTGCGGTGTGTGCCTGGTATCCGAGCGCGGGCCAAGTGGCGGTTTGGAATCTCCTCGCGGAAGCGCGCGAGCTTACGGTGATTCATGGAGCCAGCCAGCACGCGCTGCGGTTGGGGCCGTTGGAGATGGGTTTGGTGGCGGTGGGCGGGAAGTGGAAGTGAAGGGTGGCTGGATCCATCCCGTTTTTCAGGCGGGCTCCGGGGGTGGTGCCTGCTATCGTTGCGCACGGACGCCCCATGGCCCTCAAAGCAACCATCTACAAAGCACAGGTCCACTTCTGCGACCTCGATCGGAATGTGTATGCCGATCATGCGGTGACGATTGCGCGGCACCCCTCGGAAACGGATGAGCGGCTTCTGGTGCGGTTGCTGGCCTTCACGTTGAATGCGCCCGCCAGTGCGGAGGAGCCGGCGCTTGAATTTGCGAAGGACCTCTGGGAACCCGACGAACCCAGCCTGTGGCAAAAGGATCCCACTGGCCGGGTGCTCCATTGGATCGATCTGGGGCACCCGGACGAGCGGCGGTTATTGCGCGTCACGGCGCGCGTGGAGCGGATGAGCATCTACAGCTACAGCGCGACCACCGCGGTTTGGTGGAAGGGTTTGGAGCCGGGGCTGAGTCGGATCCGGAATCTCACCGTCTGGCACATCCCGCCCATGCAAAGTCAGGCGCTCTCCGCGATGGCGCAGCGAACGATGCGGTTGCAGGTCACGGTGCAGGACGCGGTCACCTGGGTGGAGGACGGGGCCCAGTCCTTGGAGGTCGTGCCCGAGCGGCTCTGGGGCCCCACGGGGGAGTGAGATCGAGGCCCAGGGAATTCACCGGACCCCTCGAGGAGCGGTGGCGGGGGGGGCTCAGCGCCCGTCCCCAAAGTCAGTGTGATCCGGCCTGAGAGCCCTTCTGAAAGTGCGTGATGTCGGAGCCATCGTAGTCGCGCTGCCCCTTCTCGCTGATGTTCCGGGTTTGGATCGAATGGATCTCCGTCCAGGGAATGCGTTTGGCGCCGAAGAAGGTTTGCTCGGTGACGGCGACCACGAGGAAGC
>JADLFD010000576.1 GCA_020845805.1 Verrucomicrobiales bacterium
CGGTCGGACTGGGGGCGGCGGTGTTCTCGGTGGAGATCCTGCCCGCGCGTGCGCGACTGGGCTTCAAGGCGGCGCTCGAGCTGCTGGCGGGGATTCCGTCGGTGGTGTACGGGCTGCTGGGGATTTTGTTCCTGCGCAATTGGGTCTACGACCTGTTCGCGCCGTGGGAACCGGCGAGTGGGGACACCCTGCTTACGGCGGGGTTGCTGGTGGGCGTGATGATTCTCCCCACCCTGATGACCCTGGCCGACGACGCGTTGGCGGGCGTGGGGGCGGCCCAGCGGGAGGCCGCGCGGGGTCTGGGGCTGACGCGGGCGGAGACCGTCTGGGGAGTGGTGCTGCCGCAGGCCTGGCCCGGCATCCTGGCGGCCATATTGCTCGCCCTGGGGCGTGCGCTGGGGGAGATGATCGCCGTGTTTCTGGTGGTGGGACGGCAGGACCACCCGTGGCCGGCGGATTGGCTGACCTTGGGTCCGTTGCTGGAGCCTGGGCAGACCCTGGCGAGCAAGCTGGGCAGTTCTGAGATCAACATTGCCTATGGGGATCCGGTGCACTGGGGGGCGCTGATGAGCCTGGGCCTCATCCTGCTGGTGCTGGTGGTGAGCCTGACGGCGGCGGCCTTCCGCCTGACGCGAAGGTCCACGGATGCGTAGGCGCGTCGACCTGGCTTTCACCCTGGTGACGGCGTGCGGCGCGTGCGTCGCCTGCGCGGTCCTGGGGGGCATCGTGGCGGCGCTCCTGGTCCGGGGTCTGCCGGCGGTGAGTTGGCGGTTCCTGACCGAACAGATCCGGTTGGTTGGTGCGGACGGGGGCATCTTTTACAATCTGGTGGGCACCCTCATTCTGCTGGCTACCGCGTTGATGGTCTCGGCGCCGGTGGCGATGGGCTTGGCCCTGGTGGAAGGGGTATATCTGGCGGGTGCCGCGCGCTGGCGTCGGCGTGTGCATCTGGCGATTTATCTGCTGAACGGCGTGCCCTCGTTGTTGTTCGGGCTGTTCGGATTTGTGGTGTTCGTGAAGTACCTGGACTGGGGCAAATCCTGGCTCACGGGTGGGTTGCTGTTGGGCATGATGATGGTGCCCACCGTGACCGTGGCGTTGACGGAACGGATTCGGGGATTGCCGCGCGCGTACGTGGAGGCGGCGGCGGGTCTCGGGTTGAGCCGGTCGCAGATCATCTGGTCGGTCATTTTGCCCCAGAGCCTGACCGGTTGGCTGACGGGCACCCTGCTGGGGTTGGCGCGCGCGGCCGGGGAAACGGCGCCCATCATGTTCACGGCCACTATTTTTGCCGGGGCGACGATTCCTTCCGGCGTGAAGGAGAGTCCGGTGCTGTCGCTGCCGTATCACATCTTCGTGTTGTCCCAGGATTCGTTCGACCCGGCGGTGGGGGCTCGGGTTTGGGGGACGGCGGTGGTGTTGTTGGGCGTGGTGGGTGGTCTAAGCTTGTTGGCGCTACCGTTTCGCCTGCGGCAACACGAGGAGGCGCGTCATGACTGAGCAGGTGGAGGGAGAGGGGGCGTTGCTGGAGGTGCGCGGATTGACCGTGAGTGCGGGGGCGAGGTCGATTCTGCGCGCGGTGAGTCTGCGCTTGGAGGCGCGGAGTTCGTGGGCGGTGGTGGGGCCTTCGGGGGTGGGGAAGAGCACCCTGTTGCGGTGTTTCAACCGCCTGGTGGATCTCACGCCGGCGTTGCGCGTGGAGGGGGAGATCCGGTTCCGTGGGGTGTCCGTCCGTGGGGCGGACGTGGACGTGGACGCCTTGCGTGCGCGGATGGGGTTCCTATTTCAGCAGCCGGTGGTGTTTCCGAGGTCCATTCGGGAGAATGTGTGGTTTGGGGCCCGGCGCGTGCGGGGCTTGGGGCGCGGGGCCTTGGAAGCGTTGGTGGAACGGGTTCTGGTCGCGGCGGGTCTGTGGGAGGAGGTGAAGGATCGGCTGGCGGAACCGGCCGCGCGCCTGTCGGTGGGTCAGCAGCAGCGGCTGTGTCTGGCCCGGGCGCTGGCGATGGAGCCCGAAGTGCTGCTGCTCGACGAGCCGACCAGCGCGCTCGACGCGCACTCACGAGCGTTGGTGGAGGACTCCCTGCAGCGGCTGCGGGGGGTGTGTCCGTTGGTTCTCGTCACGCACGATCTCGAGCAGGCGCGCCGTCTGACGGATGGGATGGCGTGCTTCGAACGTCGGGGGGACGCGGGCGAGTTGGTGCGGTTCGAGCGTTGGTAGGGAAGGGATCGGAGGGGTGTGGGGTCAGCGTTCCTTGCGCTTCGGGCAGGGGACGAAATAGGCTGCGGGCGATGGAAGGGGAGCTGTGCATCCGGATGCTCAAGGCGTTGGCGGATGAAACGCGCTGGCGGATCGTGCGCGAGCTGCTGGTCAGGACGATGACCGCCGGGGAATTGACCGCGGCGCTGGGCGCCACGGCCTACAACGTGTCGAAGCATCTGCGGATCCTGCGCGAGGCGGGCATCGTCGAGACCACCAAGGAGGGTAAGACCCTGCATTGCCAGGTGGTGGACGCGTTCCGACAGCGGCTGACCAAGAACCGCAGTCAGCTGGATCTCGGGTGCTGCACCTTCCGCTTCTTCGCGCCGTTGCGATCTCCGCGGGCCGCGGTGCGCCGCCGCTGACGCTGACCCTGACCCTGAAGCCGCCGCTTGCGTTGAATCGGACGACGGCGAGAGGCGGGGCGGTCAGGGAGTCGGCCGAACGGACACGGGGCCGAGCGCGGGCTGGGCCGTGGCCGGGTCGGCGTCGAGGGTGGTCAGCGGAGGAGCGCGCCAGAGGTGGGCTTTGCCGGCCGAATTGATGGCCACCAGGAGGGTGTCGTCCGGGGAGAACAGGACCCGCTCGAAGAGGGATCCCTCGCCGGCGAACGAGGCGACTTCATGGCGGGTTTCGACGTCCCACAGTTTCACGGCCTCGTCCTTGGCACTGGCGGAGGCGAGTCGTTGGCCGTCGGGCGAGAAGGCGACGTCATGGACGCCGAGCAGGTGGCCGCGCAGGGAGTCCAGTGGGTCGCCGCTCGCGGGGTCGAAGAGGTGGACCAACCCTTCGCGCGAGGCGAGGGCGAGCAGCGTGGCATCGGGGGAGAACGCGGCGCCGGACGAGCCCCAGAACTCGCTGGTGATGGTGGCGCGGGTGGTGCCGGTGGTCAGGTCGACGATGGCCAGGGTGTTGGCCGGGCCGGGCAGGGCGAGGAGCATGCCGCGGGGGGAGAACGCGGGGCGACCCCGCGGGTATCGGTAACCCGGGCTGGAGACCGCCAGGTCGCGAGACTCCCAGGTGCGCGTGTCCCACAGGCGTAAAGCGGTGCCCGGTTCATCGGTGACCAGGAAACGGTCCTGATCAACCAACGCCAGGGGCGTGACTGGCCGGCCGGTCGGGGAGGAGCTGATGGGGGTGTCGATCGCACGCCGTGTGCCGCGATCGAACACGGTCAGGGTCCCGCGCGCACTGGTGTAAAGGCGGGAGCCGTCGGCGGAGGCGAGCAGGCGATCGACCTCGCGTCCGAGGGATTTGAGATGTTCGAGGTGCTGCAGGGTGGTGGCGTCCCAGACATTGACCCCTTCACCCGGACTCAGACTGAAGAGCAGCCGTCCGTCCGCGCTGAATTCGAGGGCGGAGACGCGCACGGGAAGCGTTTCGAAATTCAGCGCGCGTCCGGTGCGTTCGGCATCCCAACCGAAGAGGGTGCCGTCCTTGCACCCGCTAAGCAGGGTCTTCCCATCGGCGGAGAGGGCCAGGCAATTGACCTCGGAGAGGTGGCCGCGGAGGACGGCCAGGTCGCGCTGGCCGGGGATGTCCCAGATTCGGATGGTTTGATCCGCGCCCGCGGAGAAGAGACGCCGGCCGTCGGGACTGAACACCAGACTGGGAACCCAGGAGGAGTGGCCGGCGAGGACCCCTTCGGCGGCGCCGTGGGTGGTCGAATGCAGGCGGATGGAGGAATCAACCTCGAGAAAAGAGGGGCCGATGGCCAGCAGTGTGCCGTCGGGGGAGAATGCCAGGGAGCCGATGGCTTGCTCGAAGGCTTTGAATCGGGTCCGAACGCGACCCGTGGCGGTGTCCACCACCTGGACCGAGCCGCCCTCGGTGAACGCGAGTTGGCGTGCATCCGCGGAGAACGCGGCCGTGGTGAAGGCGAGGAAACGCGGCACTGAAGCGAGGTGCACCACACTGGGTGCGCCGTCACCCGGGGCGAAGTTCCAAGTTCGGAGGGTTCCGTCCTCACCGAACCCGACCAACTGCGAGCCGTCCGAGGTAAAGGCGAGCGCGAGAAGGGTGGTGTCGACGTCGAACTCGGCGGAGGCGGAACCGGTGTCCGAGGGGGACCAGACAGGGAGGAGGGACCGGCGGGGAGCGTGATGGACGGTGAAGGCGACGCGCGCGTCCGCGGGGGAGGCGGCGCAGGCGCCAGGCCGGCCGCGGGAACGAACTTCGGTGAGGATGGTCCTGTGAGGGAGATCCCAGAGGACGACGGAGCCGGCGCGGTCGAGGGAGACCAGGGTCTGGCCATCACGGGAGAGGGCGAGACTGGTGAGCGTCTTGGGCTGGCGGGGCAGGGTAAAGCGGGCTTCGTTGCGGGAACGGTTCCAGAAGTAGCGCCATTCCCATTGGCGCAGGTCGGGTTCCGGCTCGGGGACGGTGCCGCGCGCGGGGGGATCGGAGGGGGACCGTCGGCGGTGACGTTCCAGGAGGTCCACGGCACGGCCGTAGTTATTGGCCTGCAGCGCCTGCTGGACGAGGTTCATGTCCGAGTTGTAGGCGCGGTGGAGGGCGATGCGCTGCGCCTGTTCGGCGCGATGGCGTTGGCTGGCTTCCTCGCGCTGCGCGTCTTCGGCGACGCGACGGAGTCGGGTCTGCTCGAGTTCGGCGCGGGTGGCTCGCACGGCCTGCCAGCTGCTGATGGCGGCGGCAGAGAGCAGGACAGTGAGGATGAGAGCGGCCGCGCCAACCAGGCCCCGGTTGCGCTGCACGAACTTGGCGAGTCGATAGCCGCGGCTGGGAGGGCGGGCTTCGACTTCCTCCCCGCGCAGGTAGCGGAGGATGTCAGCGGC
>JADLFD010000577.1 GCA_020845805.1 Verrucomicrobiales bacterium
ACCGTCACCTTTCGCGAGATACGGTGGTTTCGTGACATCGATGACCAGAGCCGAGGGTGGATACCGCCGTTCGCCAGGCGACAGGGCGGCGTTCGCCACACCCATCATCAGCCACGCCGCCATGAAATAGAGGGCCAACGAACTCATAGAGCCTTCATACGCCGACGCGGGATCCCTGCAACCCGTCACGAATGCGCTCCATCTGAACCCGGTGGATTCTCATATGGCCGGCAGACAACGTGTGCCACCCGGCGGCATCCAACGGACCGAACCACGGGTGGGCAAAACGGAGGGCGGTCCTCAATGTCCCCGGCTTCCTCACCGCGACGAGCAGGTCGTCGCAGGACCGCTCGTACGCCTCTTCCACCGCGGCCCCCACCCGCGGATCGGGTTTGACGGCCGCCGTGCTGGCGACGCCTTCGGGCATCAATCCCTCGGTCAACGCGCCTATGATCCGGATGAACCCTCGATGCACGATGCGCAGGTGATCGAGGGTCATCCAGATGGACCAGTGGCGGCTGCTGTCCTCCAGACCGGGCGGTCGGCGAATCAGCACACGCTGCCCCCTCGCGTCCTCCGGGCAGGCGCGGACGAGTTCCCCGATCCGGTTCCGTTCCCGTGAGAAGTCCGTGTTCACGGCGTCGCGGCCATGGGTCCAGCGCCGCAATGCAAAGAGCATCCGGGCGATCTGCAGTTCCACCAACGGCAGACCGGCGCCGGGGGGCGCGAGTGGGGGCATCAGGTTTTCAGTCATGTCGCAGCACCCTGCTCCATAACTTGCATAATACAAGTATTGAGACTTGTTGTTTGCAAGTAATCGCCATGCCAACATCGGGCATGCCGAACGCGAAGCCCGCCCGACGCACCGGGACGACCCGTGCCCTGCGACGCTCCCCCTGCCCGGTAGCCTGCACCCTCGACATCCTTGGCGATCGTTGGACGTTGCTGGTCGTCCGGGATCTCCTGCTGGGACGCACACGGTTCCGCGACTTCACCGCCTCGCCGGAAGGCATTCCCACCAACATCCTGAGCGACCGGCTGGAGCGTTTGGTGCGACATCGGATCATCGCGCGCGTGCCGGCTCAGGACGGCACGAGGCGTTTCGGCTACCAGCTCACCGACAAAGGCAAGGCACTGATGCCCCTGATGAAAGCCATTCGCGACTGGGGACTAGCCTGGGAGAGGCAGACCAAAGTCATGCTCAGTCCCTGAGCGCGTCCTAGAAATGGGCGAGATCCTGCGGCGAGGGATTCGGGCGCCGCCGAGGAGGTAAGACGGGAGCGCCCCGACTTTATTGCGTGCCCTGGTCCGACGGGACAGGATGGCCATGGAATAATCGTGAATCACCCAAGGGAGACGGAACTCAGGCAACGGATCCTCGATCTGGCCCGCGGCGGCGCATCGCCCGAGGCTATGGCCGACGCCGTGCTGGAGTGGGTCTCAACCTCGCCGAGTAGTGGCGGGACGGAAGCGGTGGACGAGATTCGACTTCGCCGGCTGGCAGACCACCGCGCCTTGCTCCTCGAGGTATCCGGTCTGATCATGGGGGCGAAGGATTGCGGGAAGACGCTGACGGAACTGGTATTTGCGAAGATCGGCCCGCGGCTCGGCGCTGATGTCTGTTTCAACTACCGGCTGAACGGAGAGACGCGCTTCCTGGACCTGGTGGCCGGCATCGGAATTCCGGAGAGAAAGTGGGCGGATGCCCAGCGCCTGCGTTTGGGGGATGCCTTCTGCGGCACGGTGGCGGCGACCCTTCAACCGCTTGCCGCCAACGCCCAGCGCATCTCGTGCGATCCCCTGGGGATTTTCGTTCAAACCATGGGGGTGCGAGCCTATGCGTGTCATCCCATCCAACGCCGGGATGGCAGCCTGTTCGGCACCCTCTCCATCGCTTCCACGTTCCGCGGAGAATTCGACGCGGAGGACGTCGAGTTCCTGCAGACGCTCTGCCACATGATGTCGATCGCCTGGGAACGCGCGGAGGCGCAACAGGCGTTGGATCGTCAGACCCTGTTGCTGCAGGAGACCGGCGCCATGGCCCACGTCGGTGGGTGGGAATTCGATGTCACCACCGGCAAGGGCGCCTGGACCGATGAGGTGGCGCGTATCCACGGACTTCCTCCCGGGGGCCAGCCGACCGCAGATGAGGGGCTCAAGTACTACGAGGTTGCCTCGCGCGAGCGCATCGAGACCGCGGTGCGGGCCGCCATCGAGGAAGGGCGCGCCTATGACCTGGAGCTCGAACTCATCACTCGGCAAGGGGAACGCAAGTGGGTTCGCACCATCGGCCGGCCGGTGATCGAGAATGGCCGCGTGGTGCGCGTTCGCGGCTCCTTCCAGGACATCACCGAACGTCGCATCCTGGAGTCCCAGTTCCTGCGCGCCCAGCGACTGGAGGCCATCGGCGCGCTGGCCGCCGGCATCGCGCACGACCTGAACAATATTCTCGCACCCGTTCTCATGTCCGCGCCCCTGCTGCGTGGGACGCGGCCGGACGCTGAGGACGCGGTGATCATCGACACCGTGGAGCAATGCGCCAAGCGCGGGGCGGACATCGTGCGCCAGTTGCTCACCTACGCGCGGGGTGCTCCCGAAGTCCGGGTGCCGCTGCCCCTGCGGCATATTCTGCGCGAGATGGAGAAGATGATGCGCGAGATGTTCCCTCGTAACTTGGTGTTGGAGGTGGGGTTTCCGGAGGATCTCTGGCAGGTGACGGGCGATGCCACGCAGGTGCACCAGGCCCTGCTGAATTTGTGCGTCAACGCGCGCGACGCGATGCCCACCGGCGGCACCCTGGAGATGACCGCCTGCAATGTGACGGTCGACGAAGCCTGGGTGGCGGTAAATCCCGACGCGTCCCCTGGACGGCACGTCTGTTTCGCCGTGCGTGACACGGGCACGGGCATCCCGCCGGAGAATCTGGAACGAATCTTCGATCCGTTTTTCAGCACCAAACCTCCAGGCAGCGGCACAGGGCTGGGACTGGCGAGCGTGCTGGGCATCGTGCGCGGTCACGGCGGATTCACCAGAGTGGAAAGTGCCCTCGGCCAGGGAACCACATTCGGACTCTACTTCCCCGCCAGTGCGGGACCGGGCGCCGGGGAGTTGGCGCCTGAGGGAATCCCCCTGCCCCAGGGCTCGGGGGAGCATGTCCTGGTGGTGGACGACGAACCGGCGGTGCGCGTCGTGGTGCAACGGATTCTGGAACGAAACGGATACCAGGTCCGGCTGGCGGGTGACGGAGCGGAGGCCATGCGCCTGATTGCCGAGGATGCGGGATCGCTGCAGGTGGTGATCACGGACATGATGATGCCCGGCATGGATGGCGCAGAATTGTGTCGAGTGCTGTCGCGCGAAGCCCCCGGGATACGGGTTATTGGTATGACGGGCATCGCGGGCAAACTGACTGCACAAGGCGAGACTGCGCCTCCCTGGTCGGGGGAATTACTCAAACCGTTCCCTGCCGATCGCCTGCTGCGCGTGATCCACGAGGTGCTGCATCCGCACTGACGCGTGACCCTTCACCCGGTCCGGGCCTCCGCTTCAGTTCGAGGTCCATCCACGGAGGTCTCCGAGGATCACAGACAGGTGACCGGCTCGCCTGCCTGCCCCGCCCTGCCCTCTCCCCCTGTGTCGCTCGGTGTCCTCTGGGGATAGGATCGGTGACCCCATCCCCGTCCACCGAACGCAGCTCGGAACCCACTACTCTGCTTCACGCACTCCCGT
>JADLFD010000578.1 GCA_020845805.1 Verrucomicrobiales bacterium
CGACCTCGATCTCGAAGTAGCCCGGCTTGCGCACATGGCCGCTGAGGCTGACCAAGCGGGTGCCAGTGTTGTTCGGCGTGCCCAGCTTGGCGTATTCCGCCGCACCCATGGCCAGGATCTGGCGCACTGCGGCCAGTGTCTCGACGTTGTTGACGATGGTCGGGCACTGGTACAGGCCGAGCACCGCGGGAAAGTACGGCGGTTTGATGCGCGGGTACGGGCGCTTGCCCTCCAGCGATTCGATCAGACCGGTTTCTTCGCCGCAGATGTAGGCGCCGGCCCCGCGATGAACGTGGATCTCCAGGTTGTAAGAGGTGCCGAGGATCCCCTTCCCCAGGAAATTCTTCTGTCGTGCCTCGCGCAGGGCGCGGTTGAGGATGCGCGCGCCCTCCGGCATTTCGCCGCGGATGTAGATGTACGCGAGCCGCACATCATTGGCGAAGCAGGAGAGGATCATCCCCTCGATCAGCTGGTGCGGATCCTTGTGGATGACCTGCCGGTCCTTGAAGGTCCCCGGTTCGGATTCGTCGGCGTTGCAGATGAGGTAGATCGGCTTGCCGCTGCGGCGGTCGACGAAGGACCACTTCAGCCCGGTGGAGAACCCGGCGCCGCCGCGGCCGCGCAGGCCCGACTTGAGCACTTCGTCGCGGATCTGTTCCTGAGCGGTCTGCTTTTTGCCGTCGGGCAGCTCGCGCACCGGCAGGGACAGGCAGCGCTGAAGGGTTTGATAGCCCCCGTGGCGCATGTAGCAGTCGATGTCCTGGGTGTACCCCGGGGCATCTGCGTTCTTCAAAATGAGCCGGTACTCCTGCGGCATGGTGTCTTGACGTTCAGCGTAGGTTGCCTACCGTCAGCGCCGCACCGGGTTGCCCGATGGTGTAACGGTAGCACAGCAGACTCTGGATCTGTTTGTCATGGTTCAAATCCATGTCGGGCAGCCATCTTCCCTTCCTCAGGGATGACAACGGCTGATGATGGTGTCGGCTTTCTCCGGCGTGACGGCCTCGTGGAACGCGTCATTGACCATCATGACCGGCGCGGTCCCGCACCCGGCGAGACACTCCACGAATTCAACTGAGAACTTCCCGTCCGGCGTGGTCTGCACCCCGTGCGCGTGGGGATCGAGCCCGAACTTCCGGCACAGATGCTGGTGCAAACCGGCACCCCCGCCCAAGGCGCAACTCAGGGTGCGGCACACCTTGAACTGGAGCTTGCCGGCCGGGGAGTGGCGGAACATGGGGTAGAAGGTGACCAACTCGTGCACGTTGATCGGCTGCAAGCCGAGTTTGGCCGCGGTCCACTCCACCGCCTCCTTGGGCAGCCACCCGAAGTGATCCTGCAAGGCGTGCAGCAACATGAGCGACGCGCTGCGCCGGTCCGGGTAATGCGAGATCAACTCGTCGATCTCGGTTTCCAAGGCTGCCGGAACCGCCAGGCTCATCGCGACGCCTCCAGGAACCACAGGCTCTTGTCGAGATCCCGCGAGACCGCCGTCAGCAGATCCGCGGTATCCGCGTCCCCCAGTTGGTCGGCTTCGTCCAGGGCGTCGCGCACGAGCGTGGCGGCGGCTGCGAAACGTTCCGTAAGGGCAACCAGGACGGCGCCGGGCTGGCTGAGATCCGCCGCCGGCCATTCCTTGAGCTGGGAGGCGCCCGCCGCCATGCGCACGGTGCCACGCGCGATGCCGCCCAACTGCACGGCGCGCTCGGCCAGATCATCCAGGTGTCCCTCCACCGAGGCCGCCACGTCATCGAACAGCTTGTGCAGCGAGTAGAAACCCTCGCCACGCACATTCCAGTGGGCCTGCTTGGCCTGGGAATACAGGTCGGAAAGATCGGCGAGCGTCTGGTTGAGGAGATCGACGAGCGGCCCGCGCGATTTGGCGGGAACGGAGTTTCCGGTGGGGTTCAGTTTGGTGCGTGCCATGGTGTTCTCCTTCCGGTGCTTCAGCGATCGCATTCACCCATGACGAAATCGAACGACCCCAGGATCGCCGTGACATCGGAAATCATGTGCCCGGGCAGCAACTCCGCGAGGATGCTGAGGTTCACGAAGGAGGGGGCACGGATCTTGAGTCGGTACGGGGTGCCTCCGCCCTTGCTGAGGATGTAGAACCCGAGTTCACCCTTCGGATTCTCGGCGCCAAAGTACACCTCGCCCGCAGGCGCGTTCACGCCCTGGGTCACCAGCAGGAACTGGTGGATGAGTTCCTCCATGCCGGTGAGCACCTTCTGTTTGGGGGGGAGGAACACCTTGCCGTCCGGCACGTTGATCGGCTCGTGGTGCGGGTTCTCCGAGCCGCCCGGGATTTGCTTCAGGCACTGGCGCAGGATGCGCACGCTCTGCCGCATTTCCTCCATGCGCACCAGGTAGCGATCGTAACAGTCGCCGACGCTGCCCACGGGAACCTCGAACTCGAGCCGATCGTACACCAGGTAGGGGCGGGCGCGGCGCACGTCGTAGTTCACGCCCGAGCCGCGCAGGTTCGGACCCGTCAGGCCATAGTCGAGCGCGTCGGCCGCGGAGATGACGCCCACGTCGCGGGTGCGATCGACCCAGATGCGGTTGCGGGTGAGCAACTGATCGGACTCCCCGATGGCCACCATCACCTCGTCGCAGAAGGTCGCGACATCCTCCAGCCAGCGCGCCGGCAGATCCCGGGTCTGACCGCCCACCCTCGTATAACTGGTCGTGAACCGGGCGCCGGTGAGGCGTTCGGCCAGGTTATAGATCTTCTCGCGCTCGGTGAAGGTGTGCAGGAACACGGTGAGGGCACCGATGTCCATGGCGAACGCACCCAGCCCCAGCAGATGGGACGAGATCCGCGCCAGCTCGCAGCAAATGACGCGGATGTACTGGCCGCGCTCCGGGAGGGTCAGCCCCATCAACTTCTCCACCGCCAGCGCGTAAGCGACGTTGTTCGCCAGCGGAGCGAGGTAATCCAACCGGTCCGTGTACGGCACGAACTGGTTGTAGGTCATGTTCTCCGCGATCTTTTCGTCACCGCGATGCAGGTAGCCGACATCGGGATCGGCGCGCGTGATGGTCTCGCCATCCAGTTCGAGGATCACGCGCAACACGCCGTGCGTCGACGGATGGGACGGACCCATGTTGAGGATCATGCGATCCCCATCCACCGGCCGCAGTGCCTGCGTGGGGTCGGGCCCCGACGTCCGGGCCGCCGTGTCGCCGAAATGGATCTGCTGGGCCTGCGACATCAGTGACCTCCCCCGGGTGATGGAGCCACGCGCGCCGGAGCTGAGCGCACCGGCTCCGGCTCCTCGGGCACCCGGACGCGAGGCTCGCGCTCCTGGGTGTCGGATCCTCCCGCCACCGTGACAAACGGTCCGCCTTCCAGCGGCGCTGGACGCGTGAAGGCCACGTCGGGCACCTCGCTGGGCTTGCCGGCCAGGGGGAAATCCTTCCGCAACGGAAAATAGGGATACCCCTCCCACATGAGGATCCGCCGCAGGTCCGGGTGGCCGCGAAAGCGGATGCCGAGCATGTCGTAGGCTTCGCGCTCGTGCCAATTGGCGGTCCGCCAGACGCCGCTCACCGTGGGGAGTTCGGAGCGCTCCTCGCCCACTGAAGTCTTCAGGCGCAAATGCACCCCACTCTTCAGTCCGGCGAGTTCGTAGACCACGGTCCACCGCGGATCCTCGCCATACTGGTCGATGCCAGTGAGGTCCACGAGGTAGTCGAATCCAAAGTCCTTCTTGGCCGCGCAGCACACGTCGGCGATGCGCTCGGCGTCGAGGACCACCAGGGTGACCTCGTCGCGGAAGGACGTCGGCTGCGCCAGGACACCCGGAAACCGGGCGACCAGTTGCTGGGCGATGTCGAGCGAGCTGGGCATCAGAGGAAAGGGAGGCTAGGCGCCGGGTCCGTGAGGAGGGGTCGCGGTCATGGCGAAAGTTATTTGGCGGGGACGCCCACGATGCCGGTCCCGGAGGGCGTCTTCGGCCGCGCCGAGGCGTTCTGCAGCGCGTGCGTGATGGTGAGGTCGGCGACCACGGGCTGGCGCGAGACCTTCTTCTGCAGCTTGATCAGCGCGTCGAGGAGGGACTCCGGCCGCGGCGGGCACCCCGCCACGTAGATGTCCACCGGGATGATGTTGTCCACGCCCTGCAACACGGCGTAACTGCGGTACATGCCGCCCGTGGAGGCGCAGGCGCCCATGGCGATGACCCATTTGGGCTCGGCCATCTGCTCATAGATGCGCCGCACCGCACCCGCCATCTTGTAGGTCACCGTCCCGGCCACGATCATCACGTCCGATTGCCGGGGGGAAAACCGCATCACTTCGGCGCCGAACCGGGAGATGTCGAAGCGGCTCGCGCCGGCGGCCATCAACTCGATGGCGCAACACGCCAGACCCATGGGCATCGGCCAAAGCGAGTTCTCACGAAACCAGGCAAGCGCGGCATCCACCCGCGTCAAAACAACGTCACCTTCGACCTTGGAGTTGTAGCCAAACTCGGTGGTTTGCATGGATCAGCGGCCCAATCGGAAGACGTCCGGCGGCCGAAAACTAGCAATGGCAAAGGGGCGAACAAGGCCGATTTGTGATTTTTTTCACAAGCCCACCTTCAAGAGCCCCGTGTGTGCGCCCAAACCACTCGGACAACACCCTCTTTCCCAGCGAGTTACTTCGGATCCGCCGAGGGACTCTTTATCCCTCCGAGGCCCGGCCCCGCCGCGGCGGTTCGCAGGGCCTCCGCGAGTTCTTCCGGGGTCCAGCGGTTGCCATCGAATTGGCGGAAGATACGCCCCTGCGGATCCACCACGACGGTGCGCAGATTGTGGCTGTA
>JADLFD010000579.1 GCA_020845805.1 Verrucomicrobiales bacterium
GAGCTTGTCGCCCGTGGAAACCCGGTACTGCTTCCCGCCCGTTTCTAAAACAGCGTACATAGATGACCCTGCAAAAGGGCGGGAACCTTGACCGCATTTTGAGAACCCTGTCAACGCCCCTTTTCAGAAGGTGCCCTTAAATCTCAGGACTGATTCGTCCGGCTTCGGGGAGGAAGTGGCGGAGCCGGGGTGCCAAGGGTTCCTTGACTTGCCTCGGCGCCCGTCATCTCGCCCTCGAGTCTTGTCTGCCGGGCCGGGCCCGTCGCCAAACTGAGGGCGGACCCGGGTCGGCGCGTCGCGGGCTGTCGAGTTGGTGATCGTCAGGCAGCTTTCGCTAGCGCCTACTCGCGGTTCAGGGGATTCGCTTCCGGCGCAGGACGACGCGAAGCAGTTTCCCACCTGTTCGGGCCGGTCGGGCCGGGCATTTTGTAAGTACACCATGGCTTATTTCCTCATCACTCTGCAGGTGGTCGTGGCCCTCGGGATCCTGAACGTCTGGACGCTGCGCGCGGGCCGGTCGACCCCGTTTCGCGGCGGCAACGCCAGAAGCCTGCGCGAGGAGTTCGCCGCCTACGGGCTGCCGATCTGGCTCATGGGCGTGGTCGGCGTGCTCAAGGTGGGCCTGGCGCTCGCGCTCGTTGCGGCCATCTGGATCCACGGCGTGGCCCAACCGGCGGCGGTCGGGCTGGGAGTGCTGATGCTGGGGGCGTTCGTCATGCACCTCAAAGTGAAGGACCCGATCAGGAAAGCCCTGCCGTCGATCGCCGTGCTCGCCATGTGCGCCGCCATCGCGCTGCTGTAGCGGACGGGTTCGATTCAGAACACCACCCAGCCCAGGTAGGCGTTCAGCGCCAGATAGCCGAGCGCCCCCCGCCTTGTGATCGCTGATCGCTGGAATCAGTTGGGAAGGATCACGGCGTCGATCACGTGGATGACGCCGTTTTTGGCGACGACATCCGTCTTGATGACCTTGGCGCCGTCAACCATGACCTTGCTGTCTTCCACCTTGATGCTCACTTCCTTGCCGTTAACGGTCTTGGCCTTCATGGTCTTCACGTCCGCGGCCATGACCTTTCCGGACAGAACGTGGTAGGTGAGGATCGCCACCAGCTTCTCCTTGTTCTCGGGCTTCAGCAGCGACGCCACCGTGCCTTCAGGCAGCTTCGCGAAGGCCTCGTCCGTCGGGGCGAAGACGGTGAACGGACCCTTGCCCTGGAGCGTTTCCACCAAGCCCGCAGCCTTCACGGCGGCGACGAGGGTGTTGAATTTACCGGCGCCGGAGGCGACGGCTACGATGTCACCCACGTGAGTGGAGTCTTCGCTGGCGCGAACAGCGGGCACGGTCAGCGCGGAGGCCATCAGGGAGACGAGGGCGAGGATGCGGGTCATTTTCATAATGTAGTTTTGTTAAGGACGTTTTGGTTTGCTTGGCCGTCAGGAGTCACCGCGAACCCAGCGCTGTCACGAAATCCGATTGATCGCGGTCGTAACGCAGAGCGGACGTGGTGAACCTATCCATGGTTTTCCGAAGTCCGCCGAACCATTGGCTCGCAGCGAACGCCTGCAGACCATGTCGCAGAGTTTCACCATGTCAAAGATTTGTAGAAGATCGTTTCAAGCGAAGGCTTGGCGCCTCTGAAAGAGGGCGATACTCGTGCAAAAAATGGGAAATAGGAGCCTCATACCGCGTCTTTGCGAGGCCTGGACTTGCTCTTTCCAGCCCGATTGTCGAATCTTTGTGTAATAAATGACTGCAGCTCATCATCCTATTCGAGTGGTCGCTCGGCTGACCGGATTGAGCGCGCACGTCATCCGGATTTGGGAGCAGCGCTACCGGGCCGTGGAGCCGCAACGAACTCCGACCAACCGACGCTTGTACCTGCCGGAGCACATCGAGCGTTTGGGCCTGCTGCGGGAGGTCACGAGCGGCGGGCACAGCATCGGGCAGGTCGCGCAGTTGCCGACTGAACACTTGCGCCGGCTCGCCGCCGAAGCTGCCCGACGCTCCGATGGCGCCACGCCCTCGGAGAGCGGAGGTCTGACCAACGATTTATGGGTGGACGAGTGTCTGGCCGCGATCAAGACCTTCAACGCCCGCGCCTTGGACGCCACGCTCAAGCGCGGCGCAAGGGATTTGGGCGCCCTGGGGCTGCTGCAACGAGTCCTCGCCCCGCTCCTGCAATCCATCGGCAACGCATGGCGCGACGGCGTTCTCACGGCGGCGCACGAACATTTTGCGACGGCGACGATCCGGGTGTTCCTGGGAAACGCGGCGAGACCTTTTGGTTCGCTCGACCAGGCGCCGGTCCTGGTGGTGGCCACCCCGGCGGGGCAGGTCCATGAACTGGGCGCGCTGCTCGTCGGAGCCATGGCGGCGGACCTGGGCTGGCAGGTCACCTACCTCGGGGCCAGCCTGCCCGCGGCGGAGATCGCGGGTGCAGCGCGCCAATGCGGGGCGCGGGCCGTCGCGTTGAGCCTCGTGTATCCGGAGGACGACGCTCGGTTGGAAAGCGAATTCGCGCGCTTGCGTGAGGCCCTGCCGCCGGAGGTCACGTTGCTCGTCGGTGGCCGTGCCCTGCCGGCTTACCTTGAATCCGTAGTGAGTCTGGGGGCGGTCCCCATCGACAGCCTCGTTCACCTGGGCGCAACCCTGGACAGCCTGCGCAAGATCCGCAAAACCGGCCGGACCATGAATCCCGTACGCCTCCCCAATCATGAATGAGCTCGCGCTCCGATGACGCCCACTTCGGAGAATCGAAGCGCGGGCGCGATCTGGGGCAGCCTCATTGGCGACGCTCTCGCCATGCCCGTGCATTGGTATTACGACCGTGCAGCGCTACGCCGCGACTACGGCGTGGTGCGGGATTACCTGGCGCCCCGAAATCCTCATCCGGACAGCATCCTCTGGCGATCGGCCTACACCCCGCTCAACGGGCGCGGCGACATCCTGCACGAGCAAGGGCAGTACTGGGGTCAGCGCGGAATTCACTACCATCAGTTTCTTGCTGCCGGCGAGAACACACTCAGTCTGCAACTCGCCCGAGTGCTGATCGGGTCCCTCGACGAGCGTGGTGGCTATGACCCAGAGGATTATCTCCAGCGGTATGTAGACTTCATGCTGACCCCGGGCCGGCATCGCGACACGTACGTGGAGGAGTGCCACCGGAAGTTCTTCACGGCCTATGCCCGCGGCACCAGCCCAAGGAAGTGTGGTGGCAGCGACATTCATATTGGCGGCTTAGCGCATGTCGGCGTGCTGGTCGCACTTCTTGGCGGTGACAACGAAGCCACACGGGGAGCAGTCCGCGAGCATGTCGAACTCACCCACCGTAGCCCGGAGGTTCTGACCGCTGCCGACGTCCTAGTGCGGATCCTCGGTGACGTCTTTGGAGGAAAGCACTTGCGCAAGGCGATCGTAGCGCACGCCAGCGACTGGCTCTCCGAGAGCACGGCCCAAAAGTGGTCCCAGGAACCGGACGAGGTGGTCATCGGTCGCCGGGTCAGTCCCGCCTGCTACATCGCAGAGGCTTTCCCCGCGTCCCTCTACCTGGCGTGGAAACACGCCGACGACTTCGAGGCCGGCATGATCGCCAACACCAACGTCGGCGGGGACAACTGCCACCGGGGGGCGGTCGTGGGTGCCCTCCTGGGGGCCGCCGCAGGAATGGACCGAATACCCGTGAGGTGGCGCGACGGTCTGCATTCCGCCCCAGGATTGCGCGCGCACGTCCCCCACTAACCCGGGAGAACGGAACTCCGGTCGCCCCGGTTCGATTCGTGGATCAGGCGAGACCGTGAGTCTTGAAGGCGGCCAGGTTCGCGATCTCCGCAGCACCGCGCCGATCGCGGCACACGAACCTTGCAGTGGTCGTTCCCCCGTATTCGAGGATCAAGTCAGCAGCCCATTTGACGGGAGGCTCGGCGACGGTCGTGATGCGAGACTGGC
>JADLFD010000580.1 GCA_020845805.1 Verrucomicrobiales bacterium
GGGGGGGCGATCCACAGATCACGCAGAAGGACACAGAGAGGATGACGAGGGTCGGAGCGGGATTGGGGAGGCGTGGGTCACGCCGGAAGGGACGGGTCAGGGGCCAGGGATCGGGATCTGTGGTTCTCTGAGTGATCTGTGGATGGATCCAGAGTGTTTCGTCTGGCGTTTGGGAAGGCCAGCGCGTGGACGTGTGGAGTGAAAGTGGCGGTTGCAGGCGGCGGGGTGGGCGATCCACAGATCACTCAAAAGGACACAGAGAGGATGACGAAGGTCGGAGCGGGATTGGGGAGGCGCGGGGCACGCTGGAAGGGACGGATCAGGGGCCAGGGATCGGGATCTGTGGTTCTCTGAGTGATCTGTGGATGGATCCAAGGTGTCCGAGCTGACGCTCCCGGCCACACGGCGTCCGCCCAGCGGACGATTGCCGGGGTCGGGGGGTTGTGGTGGAGTGGCTTCATCGCATGCGCATTCTCTTGTTTCTCCTGGTGGCCGCGTTGATGGCGGGCGGTTGTGCGAGTTCCCCGTCGGGGTCGAGCGCGGTAACGCGTCGATGGCGGCCCTTGTTTGACGGGCATTCCTTGGAAGGCTGGGTGCAACGCGGCGGGTCGGCGCTGTACCGCGTGGACAAGGGGGAAATCGTGGGCACGTCGGTGCCGAACACGGCGAACTCGTTTTTGTGCACCGGACGCGACTATCGGAACTTCATACTCGAACTGGAATTCAAGGTCGCCACCAACTTGAACTCGGGCGTCCAGATCCGCAGCCAGGAGCTCACCTCGGCACAGGAGATCACGTGGGAGGGGAAAGTGATCAAGATTCCCGCCGGACGCGTGCACGGATACCAGGTGGAGATCGATCCTAGCGACCGCGCCTGGACGGCGGGCATCTATGACGAAAGCCGGCGTGGTTGGTTGAACGACCTGAAGGCCAACGAACCAGCGCGTCGCGCCTTCAAGCAGGGGGCCTGGAACCGCCTGCGCGTCGAAGCGCGTGGGCCGTCCATCAAGACCTGGTTGAACGGCGTCCCCGCTGCCGACCTGCAGGATGGCCTGACTCCCTCCGGCTTCATCGGGCTCCAGGTGCATGGCGTGGGTGCCAAGACCGAGCCCCTGGAAGTGCGCTGGAGGCAGATTCGCATCCTGGAACTGCCGTGACTGGGGAGTGCGCGGGCAGCCGCGGGTCCGTGGGGATGCGTCCAAGCTCGGCGTGGGCTGGCCTGGCCTGGCGAGGTGTGACGGGAGATCGGGAGGCGATTGGGCGCGGGACCAAATCGATCTCCCGCTGCGGTGACCGCTCTCCATTCCGGCCCCCTTGCCTCCCCTAACGATTCACGAACCTCGCCGAGCCAGATCACCCTCCTCCATCACCGCGAGCACTTTCCCATGAAGCCCAGGTCCGCAACGCTGCTGAACACTGCCATGCTCACGTGCGCGATCAGTTCTGGCGCCTCGAGCATCGAGGAGCCCGCCCGCTATCCCGTGGAACGCCAGATTACGCGGGCGGCACACGGCCACATCCTCACCAACACCGGCGTGTGGTCCCCGGACTCCCAATGGATCGCGTACGACGTGCGTTCCGACGCCGCGGGGGAGGTCTTCGATGGCGAGGCGATCGAGGCCGTCCACCTCGGTACCGGCGACGTTCGCACGCTGTATCGAAGCCGCGACGGCGCGAAGTGCGGAGTGGTCACATTCCATCCGAGCAACCAGTCGGTCGTGTTCATTCACGGTCCCGCCCACCCGACTCCGGAGTGGAGTTACGGCCCGTTTCACCGTCAGGGCGCGCTGGTAGACTGGGAGCGTCCCGGGACCTGTCGGGTGCTCGACGCGCGCGATCTGGTGGCGCCGTACACGCCCGGCGCTCTGCGTGGTGGATCGCATGTGCACGTGTATTCCCCCGACGGCACGCGCGTCAGCTTCACCTACGAGGATCATGTGCTCGCCACGCGCACGGCCGCGGAAGGAGAGGATCTCAACCAGCGCAACATCGGGGTTACGGTGCTGGGCCGGCCGGTGCGCGTGGGATCGGATCATGCGCGCAACCACGACGGTGAGGGATTTAGTGTGCTGGTGACGCGCACCACGAATCGGCCGCGCCCCGGCTCCGACGAGATTCAGAAGGCGTTCGAGGAAGGCTGGGTGGGAGTTCGTGGTTACCTGCGTGCGGACGGCACCCGGCAGCGCCATGCGCTGGCGTTCCAGGGGCACGTGGTGACGGAGACGGGCGCCGTGGTGGCAGAGGTCTTCATCGTCGACCTGCCCGAGGACTTGACCCAGCCAGGGGAGGGACCGCTGGCGGGGACGAGCGTGCGGCGCCCGTCGCCCCCGGCGGGCGTGGTGCAGCGGCGCCTGACGCACACCACCACCCGGAAGTATCCCGGCATTCAGGGTCCCCGCCACTGGCTGCGCTGTTCCGGCGACGGCGAGCACATTGCCTTTCTGGCCAAGGACGAGGCCGGGGATCCGCAGTTGCATTTGGTCTCTCCCCGCGGAGGCGCCATACGTCAGCTCACGCGCCACGCCGGTGGCGTGACCTCGGCGTTCACGTGGAGTCCGGACAGCCGCCGCCTGGTCTTCCACGCGGGGGGGCGGGTTTGTTTCGCCGATCTGGAGAGCGGACGGACCACCGCCTTGACGGCACGGCGCGCGGAGGCACGACAGGATCCGCGGCAGGAAGCGTGCGTGATCTCGCCCGACGGCCAGCGGGTGGCGTACGTGAGACGCGTGCCCGCGGAAGACGGGCGCGAGTTCAACCAGGTGTTCGTGGTGGACCTTCCGACGCCCTGACCGGCGGTGGTGTCTCAGGCCCAGAGGCAACGCTCGGCGACGTAACCGGCGGAGCCATCACGGAGCCATCCGTCGAGCTGGGCGGGGTCCTTCAGCTGCTGACCGCGTGCGCGCGGGACGAGCAGGTAGCGGATCGGCAGGTCAGGCAGCGCGGTCAGGTCGCTCCACAATTTCTCAAATTGCGTCACGGGGAAGACGTCTTCCTGCCCGTGTCCCCAGCGTTTCTTCACTTCCTTGAGGGTGACATAGGTGGGGAGGCGCGCCGCGAGCTGGCGGATGCCCTGCGCGATGCGGGCGGAGGCCGATTCGTCACCCTGCAGGCCCGCCGCCAGGACGTCCTCCCGCGTCAGGCCGAGAAGCGCGAGGAATCCGTCGATGCGGATCCACGTGGTCATGGAGTTGTAGTAGCGGAGTCGGAACTCGTCCTCCTCGCGCGGCAGGGCGAGTCCTTCGACGAGGCGGGGCCGGCCATTGACACGCGCGAGACCGCCTCCGCGATCTTCGATCCGGCGGGGGATGACCTCGAAGGTCAGAGTCGCGTTGGAGCGCAAGTGTTCTCCCAGGACGGTGGGATCCGCATCGGCGCCGAGGGTGTCGATATTGTGCAGCAGCAGGTGCTGAACGGAGGGCTGCTGACGGAAGATGCGCGCGAGCGTGCCGTTTCGCAGGAGATTCGGCACCTCATAGAAGTGGCCGACCGGGTGCAGGCACTGCAGGGGCAGGTTGTCGGTGTAATCCGAACCTTCGCCCTGGGAGCGGGCCCACTGGATGAGCGCGTGTCGCAGACTGTCGCGCACCTTCTGCTGCTGAACGTCGAGCCGTTGCTGCGCGGTTTCCTCCCAGAGGAAGCGCAGATCGCGCTCCATGGGGACGAGGCGCAGGCCGATGGAACGGCCCGGGGACAGGATGGGCGCGCCCACGGCGGGATGCACCGTCAGGCGGGCCATGGCGCGTTCGATGGGTTGGTGCGTCAGGTAGCTCGTCGTGACCACGTGCGGGATGGTGGTGCCGGCTTCGGTGGCACGCTTGGCGGACTTGGCGAGATGCACCTCGAGGAAGGACCGGTGTCGACCGGAGAGACGGCAGAACGGGTGCAACGCCTTGCACACCCCTGCGCCCTGGGTCCAGCGCGACCCGGCCCCGGCGGCGAGGGAAACGACCGCCAGTTCACCGCGGGCGAGTGCCGCGCGGCCCGCGAGCAACGCGGCCTCCGAGGCCGCGGGGGGGCGCAGGTCCAGGACGTCCTCGTCGTGGACATCCTCCAGCGTCGTGTCGGCGCGCAGTCGGTTTTGCGCCAGACCGATGCGGCCGTCGCGAAGTTCCGACCGGATCTGCTCGTGGTGGGCCGGGTCGAAGCCGTTCTGCGCGAGGATTTCGGGAAGGGAGGACCCGTGTGTGGCGTCGGCGCGGGCGCGGGGGAGCAGCGTGTTGAAAAGCGTCTGCACCATGCCACTGAACTCCGGGCGCGACCGACACGCGGCACCGAGCAGATCGAGTTCGGCACGGGTCGAGGCCGGGAGTTGGCGCGAGTCGCGGCGCAGCAGGCCGGGTGTGATCAGGGCGTAGTACCCGGAGGGAAGCAGGGCCTCGGTCTGGGTGAGGAGATCCGCCCAGGTGCCGCGTTCGTTGATGGCGTAGTCGAAAACGACCGGCTCCATGGCGAACGGGAGGGCGTGTTCTAGTTCGCGTTTGAGACCGGACATGATGACCTTGAGCCGTTCCTGCGCGGCGGCCTTGCGGTGCGGCGCGACCATGAACCCCATGCCGCCCCCGCTCATCCCACCGAGCATCCAGAATCCCCAGAAGTCCTCAGCGAACTCGTCGCGCACCTGTTCGATCAGCCGTTCGGTGAAGTGATTGCTGGCCCAGGGGATGATGGTCTGGATGGGCCCCTGGAAATTCCGCGTGGTGGCGGCGCCGACGCGGCGGATATCCGCGGTCGAAAGTGCCGCCAGGATTTCCTCGAGCAGACTGAGCGTTTTGCCGCGCGCGGCCCATTCGGCGTCGGAACGCAGCAGGTATTTCTCGGTGACCATCTCGAGGATGGGCCCGACGTTTTGCGCCATGCCGCCGTGGACGAGGACCAGGGAATCCTGCAGGGCTTGACGCGCGGCCTCGGGGATCGCCTCGCGGTCGAGGATGCGATGCGTCGGCATGAGCCGTCCGCGGGAGACGCCCGCCTCCGGATCCCCTTCGGTGGCCGGGCAGCCGGTGATGAGTTTGATCCCGGGCCAGACGCCGCCCGAATCCTGCCAGCCGCCGCCGGAACCCCCGAGCCATTCGCCCAGGAGCGCACGGGCCAGGACGACGCGGCGTTCGGCTTCCTCCAGGCCGCCGGAAAGCGAGCGGGTCTGGTGGGTGGCGCGCATGCACGCGGCGATCAGGCAGCCCAGCAGATTGGTGGAGACCGCCAGGCGCGACCCCTTGGGGATGTCGTTGACGCAGGAGACGAGTTCCAGTCCGCGGCCGGGTCCGACCAAGCGTGCGAGCAGATCGGAGAGGCTCTGGCCACTGCCTTCCATGCCGGGGGGGATGAGGCCGCTGGCGATGACCGCGGCCTTGAGCAGGCCGAGGTAGTCCTGCGCGAAGTCGAACACCTCCGCCAGCGCGGTGATGTCGCGGGTGCAGGCGAGGTCGACCGAGGTGAGTCGGAGCAGGGGTTCCTCGATGACGCGGAGGTAGGCGGAGACTGGTGGCCGGGGCTGCGCGTCACGACCATGCACCGAGAGGTCGATCGAGACATTGAGCACCCGCGCTCCCTCGGGGTAGTCCATGCCGAGGAAGAAGATGTCGCTCCACGCGCAGTGGGTGAGGTCCATGCGCACCGGCGTCTGTTCGCGCAGGACGGGGAACAGGCCGGAATCCCCGCGCACCAGCAACTCGGGTCGCACGCGAAGAGGGTGATCGGCGGGGTGCCCGACGCGGAACATCCATTGGTTGCCGCGCACGGAGCGTACCGAGCGTCGCACCTGGTCGGCCAGGGTTTGGAAGGCGAGGCGCTGGTAGGCGGCGGCGAGGCCGGAGGAGATGCCGTCGCTGGGGCCGTGGGTATGCTGCGCGGCGAGGAAGAGGTCGATGGCCTCCTCGAAGCGCCGTTGCAGCAGGTGTTCATAGCCCTTGAAAGGCAGCAACCCGTCGACGGCGTGGTCGCGCGGGCCGGCTTCGAGGCGCTCGGGCAGGTGATAGCGATGGAGGGCGGCGAGGAAGAAAAGGGCGCGGACTCTCTGATACAGGTTGGAAGCGCGGCGGCGGAAGTGGTCGAGGGCGGCGGCGGCGTGCGTGAGATCGTCCACGGAGGCGGCGGCGCACCACGAGGCGAGGGAACGGTGACGGACCTCCGGGTCGTCTGAAGTGATGATCTGGAGGAGGGGATGGTCCATGGCGACTCTCAGGCCGGTCGTTGGTGGGCGCGATCGGCGAGGAGTTCCACCAGGAGGGAGAGGACCTCCTCGCGGTCACGACCTCCCAGGGCGAGGGCGAGCTGCGCGTTGAGGAGTCCGTAGCGCGCGCCGATGTCGTAGCGGCGGCCGCGGGCTTCGAAGGCGAGGTAGCGTTCGCGGCGCGCGAGTTCGGCCAGCGCCGGGGAAAGCTGCAGCGTGCCGGCACCCGTGCCCGCCGAGCGCAATTGCTCCATCACGGCGGGCGTGAGGACGTGCATGCCGAAAAAGCAGAGGTAATGGCCGTTGCGCAGCCCGGGCACCAAAAGCCGTTGTTCCGCGTCGGTCGGCGTGGGTTTCTCCAGCACCTCGCTGACGTCGTACAGGGCTTCGTGGCCCGGGACACGGCGTCCGCCGACCGTGCCGTAGTAGGGCAGTTTGCTTTCGTGCGTGCTTTGGACGGCGGAGACGGCGCACCGGTGAGCTCCGGCGATTTCGACCAACTGACGCGCGCAGGAACGGTCGGCGGCGCTGACGTAAAGATGGTCGCCCACGAGCAGCAGGAAGGGCTCGGCCCCGGTAAATGCCTCGGCGGCGAGCACCGCGTGGCCGAAGCCGCGCGCTTCGCGTTGTTCCAGGAATTGGAGCTTGGAGGCGTGAGGGCCGGCGGCGGCGCGGAATGCGTCGGCATCCCCCGGAGCGATCACCACGCCGATCTCGGAAATCCCGGCGGAGAGGGCTTCCTCGATGATGATGGCCAGGGCGGTGCGGCCCTCGCCGTTCTGACCGACGAGCGATTGAAGGGGCAGGGCGCGCTGGCTGCGGCCGGCGGCGGTGATGACAGCTTTCCGGATCTCCATGGCGGCGTGCTTCCCTTACTTGGGCGACTTGATCTCGATGACGTCGTGGGGTGCGGACTCGCGCTGGCCCGCCGGAGTGACGCGGATGTAGCGGGCGCGTTCGCGCAGTTGCGCGAGCTCGGCGGCCCCGAGGTAGCCCATGCCCGACTGGATGCCGCCGATGAGTTGTGAGAGGACGGCGTCCAGCGGGCCGCTCAGTTCCTTGAGCGCTTCGACGCCCTCGGCGGCCATCTTTTGCGATCCGTCGCGGGAATGCCCATAGCGCGCGGCGGCGCCGTCCTTCATGGCGGCATGACTCCCCATGCCGCGGTACTGCTTGTAGAGCTTGCCGCCGATCTCGAGGGTTTCCCCTGGGGCCTCGGGACAACCGGCGAGCAACCCTCCACAGATGACCGCCTGCGACAGGGTCAGCGCCTTGACGATATCGCCCGACTTGTTGATGCCGCCGTCCGCGATGATCGCCACCCCGTGCTTTTCCGCGACCCGGGAGCAAACGTAGAGCGCCGTCATCTGCGGAATGCCCACGCCGGCGACGAGGCGCGTGGTGCAGATGGAGCCGGGACCCTGGCCGACCTTGATGGCGCTGGCTCCGGCTTCGACCAGGAACTCCACGCCCGCGGCCGTGGTGACGTTCCCGGCGATGACGGGGAGAGAGGGGAAGGTCGATCGGATCATGCGCACCGCTTCGCCCACGCCGCGGCTGTGGCCGTGCGCGGTGGAAACCGCCACCGCATCCAGTCCACGATCCACCAAGGCGCCCACATGACCGAGCAGTCGGTCGCGGTCCAGTTGCCCAAACACATCGCGGGTGGCGGACACCGCGGCGCCGCACAGCAGCCGGAACTTCGCGTCGCGGGCGGGCTTGAACTGGGCGCGACGCTCGAGGCTGATGCGCTCGATGTCGCTCAGCGTGAACAGCCCGTGCAGGTGATCCTGGCCGTCCACGACGAGGATCTTGTGGATGCCGGGGTTGGCGGAGAAGAACTGGTCGGCTCGCGCGATGGGATCGCTGCCCAGTTCGGAAACCTGCAGCGTATGGACCTGCGAGCGCGGGGTGAGGGCCTCGGAGACGCGCTTGGAGGCGTACCGTTGCTTCACCACGTGGCCGGGGAGCAGGCCCACCAGCTTGTTGGTGGCGTCCACCACCGGGAAGGTCGAGAACGAGAACCGGCGTTCCTCGATCATGCGCAACACGTCACCGATCAACTGATCGGGGGTGACCTGGATCGGTTCCTGGATCAGGCCATGGACGTGATTCTTGACGCGAGCCACCTCCCGGCACTGCTCCTTCTCGGGCATGTTGTAGTGGATCAGGCCCAGCCCGCCGTTGAGCGCCATGGCGATCGCCATGCGCGACTCCGTGACGGTGTCCATGTCCGCTGAGAGGACAGGGATGTTGAGCGTCAGACCGTCGGCCAGGGTCGTGGCGAGCTGCGTGTCACGCGGCAGCACCTCGGAGTACAGCGTGGCCAGGGTGATGTCGTCGTAGGTGAGCGCCGTGTGCCGGTGCGCGGTGAAAAAGGCCTCGGCCGGAAGGTAAAACTCGGAGTCGACTGGGTGTGGCGTCACTGCCATGCGAAAAAATGGGGAATGCCCAGCGAGCGTGCAAGCGGGATCCTTGACGGATTCCGCGACCTCAGTGGAGACCTTGCTCGACGAGGAAAGGAACCAGTTCCTCGACTCCGAAATCCGCGAGCACCTCGCCGTGCCAATCGAGAGTGGGCGCGCGGGACTGGCCCGAGAGCCGGACCATCTGACGGTAGGCATCCGGGTTTCCCGTCACCACGACGAGCTGGTAGGAGATCTTCTTGGCGTCGAGGTATTCGATGACTTCCTCGCACCACGGACACCCGGTCTTGACGTAGAGGACTGGCAGATCAGCGGCGTGATCGGTCACGCCTCCTATGCAGCGCCAAGCGCGGCGCCGGTGCAAGCCCCTGGAAACACCCGTTCAGGGTGCCAGCCGGACCTCGATGGTGCCGTCGTGGATCTCGACCTTGGACTGCTCGTTGCCGGGGGTGAACAGGCGCAGGGGGCGCGAGGGTTGACCGCGTACCGTGACGCGTAACAGCGCCGGGGTGGCGGTGACGTCCAGGAGCACATCATGCAACCGGATGTCGCGCACGGTGAGGGAAGGCCAGGTGCCGGGCAACCGCGGCGCGATGAGGCAGCCGTCGAGACGAGGTCGGAATCCGAGGAACCCGTAGATCACCGATTGCGGCACCAGGACGCTTTCAAAGAATTCCGCATCCAGTCCCAGCCCGCCAGCCGTGCCGCCGCCCTGAAGGGTCCCGCGGCCGGCTCCGGCAGCATAGTACTGGCGATAGCCGCCCGCCTCGCGGACCTCGGCATACCAGGCGAGGATCTCGCGCAGCCGTTTCCAGGCGTCATCGGGTCCGTTGACCTCCAGGCGAGCCATCAGATCGTGAAAGGAGAATCCCAGCACGGCGCCGCCGTCCTGCACTTGCGCGCCGAAGGCGAGGCTGGCCGGATCGGACCATCCCCAGAAATAGCAGTCCACATTGCGCCGCGTGGTGGCGCGGGGTCCGAAGCGCCAGTGGAAGATATCGGCGCCCACCGAGGTATCGCCGGCCACGGTGCGGGTGCCGTCGATCCAGGAGCGTACCGAGCGTGCCCGGTCGGGATCGGCGAATCCGAAGTAGATCGCCTCGTTGTTGACGAAAGTGAATCCGTAGTCATGGAGGGTGCCTTCGGAATCGCGCCAGCCCCCGAAGCGCCCGGTGCTCTCGTTCCAGAAACGTTCGTGGCCACGCGTCTGGAGATCGCGAGAGAGTTCGACCAGTTCCGCGGGTTCGAAACGGAGTGGGCCGGCGGGCAGGTTCCATTCCGGGTGCAGCGCCACCTGGCGTTCCAGGGAGGCCATGCGGCGCAGAGCGTCGAAGTAGTAGATCGTGGCCAGGCCGTCTTCGCCGCCGAAGGGGAGGAGGTCCCAGTAGTTGTTCCCCACGCCCACGCCGTGTCGGAGCGTGCGTTTTCCGTCCGGCGCCACGAGATGCCCGCTGCGTCCGTCATGGCCGACCCAGGGCGTCAGCACCACCTGCTTTTCGGCCAGCTGAAACTCCCGGATGGCCCAGGCCAGGGCGAGGCGCATGCGCTGCAGGTTGGTGCGCAGGAACTCGAGATCTCCGCTCCACCGCACGTAATCGTCGCACGCCTGGAGGTAGGCGGCGTTGTTGATGTTGTGCCGTGTATCGACGGCGGTGAAGAGGCGCTGGAGCGTGATTTCCGCCCTGGGCTCCAGGTCTTCCAGAAGAATCTGGAATCGGGTGAAGGTCTGGCGCGCCTCGGGATGGCGGTGGAGCGGCACATGCGCATCGACGAACGCGCCGGCGGGTCCGGGGGCGGCGAAGGCCATTTGTCGGCGTGGCGAGAAGCCGGGTTCCCCGGCGACCTGCCAGGCGAGGGTGGCGCGGGCGTGATCCCCGAGCCGCGTCCCCGCCCACCGGACACGCAGGAACGGCGCGACCAGGGGATCCACCTCGACCTCGGGCGTGGTGATCATGCCGCGACGCCCGGTGGCGCGCAGGGTCCAACCGCGGCTCGGGTCGAGGCCCACGACTTCGAAGCCTTCCAGCGTCCAACCCGCGGTGTTGGTGGCGGGGCGGACCCCGAGTTCCGGGCCATAGGGAAGGCCGGCGGTGGAGAAATGCCACCCGGCCCCGCGCGATTGGGTCCAGAGCGGGAACGGCCATCCTTCGCGGTGCCCCAGGCCTTCGTGCTGTTGCGAGGAGACATATCCCTCTTCGTCGATGCGCCGGGAGAGCAATCGCCCGCGATACGTGGCGCGCAGGTCGCTCGTGGACGGCGCGTTGGTGGTTTCGGGCCAGAGCACGGACATGGGCAGCCAGGGATCCCAGAGCGTGGTGTCGGGTCCGGTCACACGATGGGAATCAAGCCAATGCTCCAGGTGCTTCATCTCCGACTCGAGGCCGGGCACCTCGAAACGCGCGGCGAGCACGGGACGCGGAGCCAGGGTCAGGAGCAGCAGGAGCAGGACGAGGTGACGACAATGGAACGGCACGCCCCGTTGGTACTGGTTCTCCTTGGTGGGATTCAACGATTCGCGCAGCGCCAGCGTGTGTGCCAGTGCTAGTGCCAGCGGCTGGCGAGGTGCATTTCGCGAATGACCCCGGAGGCGGCGCTGGTGCAGGGTCCGCCCCCATGAACGAGGGGATCATCGTGCGGCCGGGGACGCTGGGGGATCACGAGGTGGTGGCCGAGTTCAACCGACTCCTGGCCTGGGAGACCGAGGCGTTGAGTCTTGATCCGGTAACGCTGCGCGCCGGGGTGTCGGCCATCCTGGCGGACCCACGAAAGGGTTATTATTTCGTGGCGGAGCGCGACGGTCGCGTCGTCGGACAGGCGTGCGTGACCTTCGAATGGAGCGACTGGCGCAACGGCATGATCTGGTGGTTGCAGAGCGTCTACGTGGAGGCGCCGTGCCGCCGGGCCGGCGTGTTCGCGCTGCTGCTGGACCGGATCGCGGCCGAAGCCCGGGCGGCGGGGGTGGTCGCCCTTCGCCTGTACGTGGAAAAGGACAATGAGACCGCCCAGGCCGTGTACACGCGGCGCGGGTGGACGATGACCCACTATCGCGTCATGGAACGCACTCTGGGCTCCGGTGCGGGCGCGGGCGCGGGCAAAGCGGATCACGCGGGCGAGTCTGGAGGACGGAACTGAGGCCCTCGGAGCGTCGCGCGGGGGAGCGGGAGGTCTGGGGGGGAAGCGTCACGTGGTGCCCGAGGGCACCTTGGGCGAATCAACGCCCGCGAAAGGCGGCTTCCACCGTGCGGGCGATCTCGGCGGCGGCCGCGGCATCCGGATGCACCCCATCCGGGAAATGCGCGCGCGAGCGCTGCAACGCGGTGTGGAGGGGAATGTAGGGCCACCCTTCGCGCGCGCTCATGGCTCGCAGGCGCGGCACGATTTCCCGGGCCACGACGGCTTCGCGGATGCCCCATTGATCACGGACTACGGGCGGGGGGGCGCAGACATAGACGACCGGGCGGCTGGGCAAGGTCATGAAGGCGCGCACCATCCAGTAGGTGTCCCGCTCCCACTCGTTCTGGTGCCGCCAGTTCTGCGGTTTGGAGTCGTTCGTGCCGAGCGCGATGACCACGACTTCGGGCAGGAATTCCTGAGCGGCCTTGAACGCGGGCGTCTCGACGTAGGGGAGGTCGCCTCCCTTGACCATGGTCGCGCCGTTGACGCCGAAGTTGCGAACCTCGTAGGCGGGACCGAGAAGTTCCGCGAGCACGGCGGGGTAGGACTGGGTGCGGGGATCGCTGAGGCCCGCCCCGAAGGTGATGCTATCGCCGACGCACGCGACCCGGGTTCGGCCCTGGAACGCGCGGGCGGGGATGGGGGCCTTGGCGGGGGTGGAGAGGCAGCCGGAGAGGAACGGCAGAAGTGTGGCGGTGGCCAGGAGGAGCAGCCACCGCGGAAACCGAAGGTACGAACAGCGCATGAAAGGATTTCTCGACTGGGTGAGGCGTCGTGGAGGCGGAAGCGGGATGAGGGTTGGAGAGGTGCGTTCGTCCGCGGGACCGCACGGGTCCCGGTTCAGGCGGGCTTGGTGAATTTCTCCGCGACGACTTCCCAGTGGATGACATTGAAGAAGGCGTTCACGTAGTCGACGCGCTTGTTCTGGTACTTGAGGTAGTAGGCATGTTCCCAGACATCGATTCCGACCAGGGGAATGCGCCCGCCCATGTACGGGGAATCCTGGTTGGCGGTGGTTTCGATCCCGATCTCGCCGGCTTTGTCCTTGCTCAGCCAGGCCCATCCGGATCCGAACACGGCGAGGGAAGCCTTGGTGAACTCGGCCTTGAAGCCGTCAAAGGTGCCGAAACGTCGGACGAGCGCCTCCATGAGGGGGCCGGAGGGAGGAATCCCGCCGTTGCGCTTGAGGAGCTGCCAGAAGAACGAGTGGTTGACGTGACCGCCGCCATGATTGCGCACCGCCGTGCGCGCCGTCTCAGGGAGCGCGGCGATGTTCGAGATCAACTCCAGGGGTGATTTCCCGGCGAGGTCGGCATGGTCGGTGACCACCTTGTTGAGGCCGTTGACGTACGCGGCATGGTGTCGGCCGTGGTGAATCTCCATCGTGCGGGCGTCGATAAACGGCTCGAGCGCGTCCGCGGCATACGGAAGTGGATCCAGTCGGAAGGGGCCCGTGGGAGCCGCCGGGGCTGCGGCGGGGGCCGCGGCAGGGGCGGCGTGGATCAGGGTCGGAGAAACCACGGCCGCGACGGCGGCGGTCTTCAGGGCGAGGCGGCGGGTGATCATATCGAGTTCAGGGTGTAAAGCTGGGCGGAGCATGCCGCGACCCGGCCTTGCGTCAACCCAGCAGGCAGTTGTCACCCGCGCCGCCCGCTGGAGTTTCCACAGATTTCTCAGGGGAACACCGAGGAAGCCGAAGGGCACGGAACGGGGAAGAGGCATGGTCCCCGGGGGGCTTTCCTCCCTGTGCTTTGGCGATCTACGTGGAGGGCGGGCGCTCAGTGAGCGCGGCGGGCCTGCCAGCCGAGCGCGAGAAGCGCGGCCGCCACGCAGGCCCACCCGAAGACGTCCCCGAATCGGTGGTAGAACGTGAGTTGGGGGAGTCCCAAGGGGACGGACACCACTTCAAATCCGGCCGCGTACGCATCGCGGTTCCCGCTGATCCGGGCCGAATGCATGCGGCCGCGACGATCGATCCAGCCGCTGATGCCGTTGTTGGAGCACCGGACCAGCGGCAGGCCGTTTTCGACCGCACGAAGGGAGGCGTTGGCATGGTGCTGCCATTGGGCAGCGCTTTCGCCGAACCAGGCGTCATTGGTGATGTTGACGAGAAAATCGGTGTCGGGGCCCACATGCTGACGGGCCTGATGGGGGAAGTTGTCTTCGAAACAAATCAGCACCGAGGTCCGGACGTCGAGAGATGGGAGTCCGAACGTGACCGGGCCGGGCCCGGGGTGGAAGCCGTCGCCGATGGGAGCGAGCCGCTGGAGGAAGGGGAGCCAGCGACCGAAGGGGATGTACTCACCGAACATGACGAGCCGCTGTTTGCGGTAGGAATTCACCACTTCCCCCTGGGGGTTGAGGAGGAAGGCGGAGTTGTAGGAACGCGGTCCGACGCCGGTGGCAGGGTCGCCTTCGTCCGGTTCGTCGGCGCCGAAAATCATCCAGACCCCGGCGCGCTTCACCACGTCCACCAGCCGCTCGAACTGTTCCCGACTCAGTCCGCCGGGGAGGCTGGCCTCGGGCCAGAGCACGAGATCGGGACGGGTGGTCACCGCCTGCTCAGTGAGGCGCAGGAGCGTCTCGAACCGCTGCGGTCCGGCGTCGGCGTCGAAGATCATGGTTTGGGCGATGCTCGGTTGCACGAGCGCGACATTGAGGCGGCGGGCGGGGGGGGCGTCGCCGACCATGCCGAGCGTGCCTCCCCCGGTCACCGCCACCACGATCAGCGCCGGGAAAACCAGGGGGCGCCGCCAGAGGCCGGGGCGATCCGGATGGCGCACCAGCAGGACCAGCGCGGTCATGAGCGAGGTGGAAAACCAGACCACGAGGAAGGAAACCCCATAGACCCCGGTGGCGGAGGCGATCTGGATCACCGGTGTCATGCGGTGCTGGGAGGTGCCGAGGAGGTTCCAGGGGAAGCCGCCGAAGAGCCGCGCGACGAGCATTTCCAACGCCACCCACGAGACGGCGCAGAGCAGGAACCAGAGGTTCAGCGTCACCCATCGTGACCCGGCCATCGTCTCGCCGAGACCCTGGCCGGGAAGTGCGAGGGAATTCCCTCCCCGCAGACCGGACGTCGCGTCCGCCCCCGCGCCAGCCACCCCCAGGCGCCGGGCGAAGCTCCAGCACATCAGCACCCACGCGGCGGGTAACAGCGCGAGGAAGAAACTCAGCGCGAACCAGCCCGCGTAAGCGCCCGCGGGAAAGGGTATATGGCGAAGCCAGGAAAGGCTGAGGAGGTAATGCGTCGCGCCGGCGACATACCCGAGGCGGAAGCAGAGTCCGCGGTCCGGCCCCGGGGTGTGCGTGGCCCACAACAAGATCCCCGGCGCCACCCAGGCCAGGCCGGCGATGCCGGGCGAGGGAAAGGCGCAGGCCCAGACCGCTCCAGCGACGGCAGCCAGCATCCAGCGCAGGATCACGAATCGGTGGGGCAGGGTCATGGCAGGAGGCACAGCAAAGCGCGGCAAAGGATCGTGACGGGTGCGTCGGTCATCGGCGGAAGGAACGATGTTTGGCGCTGGTCACCAGTTCCTCAAGGCGCGCATCCAACCGGATGGGCACTGGCGCCGACGCCCAGTCCCAGTCCCAAGCGGCGTGCCGGGCGTTGATCAACAGGTTGAACTCGCCGGGCGTGACGGCGCTGGGCACGCGCAGGGCTGGTGATCGCGCGTGGTCGTGCCACGCATTGCCCACCGCCTGTGCGGCGGGCAGGAGGTCGAGACCATCCCACCCCGGGGGAATCTCGGCGGAAGTCGGCGCGTGGATCACGGCCTCGGGGAGGTCGAGGGTGCAAAGGACGTGGGCTTGGAGGTCATCGACGCGCTTGTAGTGCACCAGGCGCTCGAGGATGGCGAGGGACAGGTGCTCGGCGGCGTAGTCAAGGTGCCGACCGGCAGCGTGCCACCGACCATCCGTGCAGTAGCCGCTCATCCCGCTGAAGGCTTCCCGCGCCGTGCGTCCGTACCGCGCCAGCGCGATGCGGAACGCCTTCACACCGGAACGCCATGGATCATGGCGCGCAGGAGATTCTCCACCTTCGCCGCGCCGAGGTCGGTGGCCAGCATCTCGAGCGGGGAACGGTCGCCCAGGACCCGATCGGGGGAGGTGAGCCACCCGGCGACCGCGTCGTCGGTGGCGAACACCTCGCGCGCGAGCTTGCGGGTGCGGATCACGCGAAGGAGGCGTTCGGATTCGCTGCTGGAGAACGCCTGTCCACGGCTGGCCCGCAGGGCCATGGTGCGCGCCGCGAATCCCAGGGCCTCGGTGAGCGTGCGTTGCGAGATGCCCATGGCCTCGACCAGCTTGCGCAGTGTCGACCCGGGCAGCCCGCGTTCAATGGCGGCGATCTGCTCGGTGACGGGCTTGTCGGCAAGGGCGAAGACGTTCATGGGTTGATGGCCGTTGCGGCGAGTGGCATTTGTGCGCTCCGACGTCGGCAATATTGCCTGGACCGGGTGGGTGGTCAACGTGGGAGGCGGGTCTCTGATTCCACGAACAACTCCATGAGTGCGTCGGCGAACAGGCTCATTCCGCGCGCGTCCGGGTGGTTGATGGAATTGAGCATGAGCGTGGTGTAGGGGATGCCCTCGCGCCAGAGGTGACCGTAGCGCAGCGAGGCGTCGGCCAGTCCCACGATGTTCCGATCGGCAAACTCGCGGAGCCCGGCGACGTACGGGCGCGGGTCGGCATCGATCTCCCGCTCGCGGTCGAGCCCCATCCAGTCGGGGCGCACGTAATGCGGCGTCAGGATGATCCAGTCGGCGCCGATGCGGCGAAAGTCGGCCAGGAGCTTGCCGTAGCGTTCGTGGACCTGCTGGGGGTTGAGACCTGCGTCATTGACGAACTCAGAGATCACCAGGTCGGGTTTGGCACCGAGCACCTTCTCCTCGTAGTGGTAGGGACTGCCGGGAGGTTCGGCGAGGAAGCTGGCCGTATTGCGTCCCCCCCAGGCGACGGTGACCAGTTCGATGGACGCCTTGGGAAACGCCTGGCGCAGCCGGGTGACAAACTGTTCCTGCCAGCGTTCCTGCGCCGGATTCGGCAGGTAGCTGCCGTCCGTGACGCTGTCGCCCCAGGCCAGGATGCGCAGGGAGCCTCCCTCGGTGAGGCGCGCGACCGACTTCGGAAGACGTGCGGCGGCGCGGTGCGTGAGCGGGATGGGACGTGCCGGGTACTGTTCGGCCAGCACCGGGAAGAGGTGATGGGGGGTGAGACGTTCCACGCGTCCGGGAATCCACAGGTTGGCGAGGCGGCGTTCGCCGGCCTTCAATTCCGGAGGGGCGGGAGCGGCGGCGCGCGGCTTGCCCTGGCGCAGTTCGAGGGTGCGGTTGGCGGTGAGGACGATCGAATCGAGGCGCAGCGGAGCGTAGCGATAGGAGGCGAACACGGTCTGGCCGGCGAGTGCGGCACCCTGGTTGGTCGTGGCCCCGAAGGTTCCCCAGTTCAAATCCGCCTCGTAGTCCACCCCGCGCGCCAACGTGCGGGCATCGGGACCCAGGCCGGTGCGGACCACGAGGCTCTCCGGGTCGAGGAGGAATGGCGTGGTGGTCTCCTGCGCGCGTACGCCGCGGAGTTGCGCTCCCTTGACCCAACCGCCGGCGCGCGGGTTGAAAAGGGGAAACGCTTCGTGACGTTCGTGAGTGATGGTCACGGCCTCGGACGGCGACACCTTCAGGTCGGCGGCGGGCGGAGCGCCTTCCCCCGGGATCACGACCCGCACGGACCAGGGGCCGGTGAGGGTGAGTTGCACCGGCGCCAGGTCCGCGGCCCGGACAGGGGCAGTGACGGCCAGCAGCGTGGCGAGGGCCCGCGAGAGGGTGGAGAGCTGGAGCATGTGCATGGCGGAGGGACGCAGGATGACGCCGCACGGGGACAGGCGTCCAGTCGAGGGATCAACGCCGCTTGGGTGACCAGGTGATGCTTCTGGTCGCCTCGCCCGGTGGGCGTGGGCGCCGGGTTGACCTGGTCAGGTGCTGCCGGAGGGTCGCGCGGGATCGGCCAGGGCTTGCTCGATGCGGGCGAGCAGGTCTTCGAACCGGAACGGCTTGGCCAGCAACAGGGGCGGTGCACCAGGCAGCGCCGGGAGCTCCGGCGCGTGGCTGAGGGTGCCGGAGACGAGGAGGAGCGGGAGATCGGGGCGTTCGGCACGCAACTGACCCGCGAGCCCCTCGCCACCGAGGACGGGCAGGCTCCAATCGGTGATGACCAGGCGGAGATCCTCGCGATGCTGGCGTGCGAGGGCGAGGGCTTCGAGTCCGCTGCTGGCGGCGAGCACGGCGTACCCTTGAGCCGTAAGCCCCTCGCAGAGCATCTCGCGGACGGAGATCTCGTCGTCCACAACGAGGATCTTCTGCCCGCTGCCGCGGACCGCGGCCGGCGCCGCGGTGTCGGGCGCGGTGATCGTGGCGGCTGCGGCGGAAGCGGCGGGGAGATAAATCTCGAAGGTGGTGCCCTCTCCCGGGGTGGAGCGGACGCGCAGGCTGCCGCCGTGTGCCTTGACCAGGGAGGCGACCGTGGCCAGACCGAGGCCGGTGCCGATGCCGGGCGGCTTGGTGGTGAAGAAAGGTTCGAACAGGCGCGCCTGGATTTCGGGAGGGATACCGGTGCCGGTATCGGAGACCAGGAGCATGAGGTGCCGACCGGGGCGGAGGTTTGGCAGATCCGCGAGTTCGTCGGCGGTCAGGTCGGCGTTGTCTCCGGCGAGCGTGAGGCGACCGCCGGAGGGCATGGCATCGCGCGCGTTGAGGCAAAGGTTGAGGAGGATCTGCTGAAGCTGGGTGGGGTTGCCCTGGAGGGTCCAGAGATCGGCGGGAGCGAGCACGATGATTTCGATCGCGGGCGGGAAGGACTGGCGAAGGACCGCTTCGAGTTCGCGGAGCAGCGCGGGGAGATGAACCGGGCCGGTCACGGCCTCCTGTCCGCGGGAGAAGAGAAGCACTTGGCGGACCATGCCCGCGCCGCGCTGGGTATTGGACTCCATGATCGCCAGCATGCGCCGCATGGCGTCGTCGCCGGCGCGGGCTTTGAGCATCTGGATCCCCATGAGGATGGGCGACAGCGCGTTGTTCAGGTCATGGGCCATGCCCCCCGCGAGGGCGCCGATGCTTTCGCGGCGTTGCGCGCGCAGGAACTGGTCCTGGAGCCGCTTGCGTTCGGTGATGTCGGTGTTGATGAACAGGACCTGGTGCGGTTGCGCGTGGAGGTCGCGGATGAGCGTCGCGCGGCTTTCGACCACGATGGGTTCGCCGCGTGCGTTGTGCTGCTGGAGTTCACC
>JADLFD010000581.1 GCA_020845805.1 Verrucomicrobiales bacterium
ATGCCACGCGCGACCGGGTGCGCGGATTGGACTCCGGTGCGGACGACTACCTGATCAAACCGTTCGATCTCGAGGAACTCCTCGCCCGGTTGCGCGCCCTGATCCGTCGATCGGCGGGCCTGGCGCATCCCACCCTGGAAGTGCGCGACGTGGTGTTGGATGTGCGCGCGCGGACCGTGACGCGAGGCGGCGTGTCGGTGGTCATGACGCCACGGGAGTATGGCATTCTCGAATACCTGATGTTGCATCGCGGCGAGTTGGTGACCCGCAGCGCCCTCTACGAGCATCTGTTCGATGAGTCCGAAGACACCCTCTCCAACCTCATCGACGTCCATATGGTGAGCATTCGCAAAAAGCTGGGCACGGACCTGATCACGACACGGCGCGGGCAGGGCTACTGCCTGGAGGGGTGACCCCGAGGGGATACTGGGAACGCATGTTCACGCGCTCCATACGCGGACGATTCCTGCTCTGGCTGGCCTTCCTGCTGGTGCTCGTGCTCAGCGGGTTTGGCATCACGGCCTATCAACTCCACGTGACCAACCAGTGGGCGCAGATCGACGACGAACTCTCCCAGCGCGTCGGGGCCTTGCGCGGCGATCCCCGCGAATGGCGGGGTCCGGGAGGCCTCGGCAAGGCACCGGGCGCCGAAGCCGGCTTCGGTCCCGGTGGCCCTGGCGGTCCCGGTGTTCCGCGCCGTGGCCTCGGGCCCGGTCGCGAACGGGATCGGGACCGCGAACGCGAGCTCCTGCCACTGCCGCACGGGGGAGCCGCAGATTTCCGTCCGGAGCTGCCCCCGCGCGAGGTCATGATCTCGGCCACGGTGGCCGCTACCTATGACGAGGCGCCATCCGGCACGAACGGATTCTACTTCGTGCTGTGGTCGCGGGGCGGAACGTTGAGTCGCAAGTCGGCCGGGGCGCCGCCCGATCTCGAGGCGCCGGAGACTCCGGGAGTGGTGTCGATGGTGCAGATGCGGACGCGCGGGACATATCGCGAAGCCTTCCGGTACTCAACCCTGGGGGATTGCCTGCTGGTTGGGCGCAACATTCAACCGGACCTGGCAGGCATCCGCCTCTTCGCCTGGTGGTTGGTCGGTGCGGGGTCAATGGTCATGGCTTTTGGCTTGGGAGGCGGTTGGCTGCTGGCAACCCGCGCCATCCGTCCCGTCGAGGACATCAGCACCACCGCCACCCGCATCTCGGCCGGAAATCTCTCCGAACGCATCAGTGTCCCGGAGACGGACAGCGAGCTGGGTCGGTTGGCGCGCGTGCTGAACTCGACCTTCGAGCGCCTGGATCTGGCCTTCGCGCAACAGCGGCAGTTTCTCGCGGACGCCTCCCATGAGCTGCGCACGCCGATTGCGGTGATCATCTCCGAGGCGCAGACCACACTGCAACGCGATCGTCCCGCGACCGAGTATCGAGAAGCCCTGGGCGCCTGTCTCGAGGCGGCGCAAGAGATGCGGCGCCTCACGCAGTCGCTCCTCGAGTTGGCGCGGTTGGACGCCGGGCAGGAGTCTCTCGCGAGTGCGCCCGTAGATCTGGCGGCCCGGGCGCGCGCCTGCGCGGAGATGGTGCGCCCGCTGGCCGAGGCGCGGGGTCTCACGCTCTCGCTTGATCTCGCACCCGCCTCCCTCTCGGGTGACGAGGTGCGAGTGGCTCAGGTGCTCACCAATCTCCTATCCAATGCCATTCACTACAATCGCGAGCATGGCGACATCCGGGTCGCGACGCGCACCGAGGGCGAGGAGGCCGTGGTGGAAGTGAGTGACACGGGATGCGGGATCGCCGCCGAGGATCTGCCACGGATCTTCGAGCGCTTCTATCGTGTGGACGCGGCACGAACACGCCACGACGGACACAGCGGCCTGGGGCTCGCCATCTGCAAGGCCCTGGTCGAGGGTCAGGGCGGAAGCATCAGTGCGCGGAGCGAAGTGGAAATCGGTTCCCAATTCACCGTGCGCTTTCCCGCCCTGGCCACCGACCCCCGGCCGCCTACCGCGGGTTGAGATCCGGCCCGGCCACCCAGCCGGAGCGAAGCGGCGGAGGCCCACCTGCACGATGGGCCATGGCGGCGGAGGACGGCTCCAAGCCACGCCACGCCGCGCCGCACCGCACCGTGACTTGCGCGGCCTCTCGGCGCGCGGCACTTTGCCGTCGTCGTGCCCGAGCTCGGAAAAATACTGGTGATCCTCGGAGTCGCGCTCGCGCTCCTGGGGCTGCTGCTGTGGAGCGGGTGGGGACGTGGTTGGCTCGGGCATTTGCCGGGCGATGTGCGGGTGGACCGCGAGGGCTTCAGCCTGCGTTTCCCGATCGTGACCTGCCTGCTCGCCAGCCTGGTGATCTCAGCCCTGCTCTGGCTCTTTCGCCGCTGACCCGCATGTCTCCGGCTCCCTTTTTGTGTTCGGACGGCCCGCTGATCGTCTCCCCCGAGCGCGCTCGGAGCACCAAGCGGCCCGGGTTCCTAGCTTCCCTACGAGGGCTGCTGGCCCTCGTGCTGGCGACCGGTGCCGCGGTGATGGCCACGGCGGCCGAGGGCGAATTGCGCGGCCTGTGGGTGGACGGGTTTCACGCAGGTTTCCGCAATCCCACCGAGGTGACCCAATTGGTGGCCACCGCACGGGCTGGCGGATTCAACACACTGCTGGTCGAGGTGCGCCGTCGTGGCGATGCCTTCTATTCCAGCGATCTGGAGCCGCGCGCGGCGGAGGTCGAGGCAGGATTTGATCCGCTGCGCACGCTGCTGGACTGCGCGCACGCGGAGTCGGGGGGGCCACGACTCGGGGTGCACGCCTGGCTCGTGGCGTTCAATATCTGGAATCACGAAACCCGCCGCCCTCCTCAGACCAATCACCCTTATCTGCGGCATCCCGACTGGCTCACGCGGACGCGGTCGGGTCGGACCTGGGACGGCGCCAACTACGCGTTCGATCCCGGTCACCCGGCCGTGCAGGAGCACACGTTCCAGGTGGGGATGGAACTGGTGCGTCGCTACGACATCGACGGCCTGCACCTCGATTACATCCGATACGCCGGACCCGAATGGGGCTACCACCCGCTCGCGGTGGCACGGTTCAACCGGGCTTACGATCGTTCGGGAACCCCGCCACCCACCGACGCAGCTTGGCGGCAGTTTCGTCGTGACCAGGTCTCCGCGCTGGTGCGACGGATCTATTTGCATGCGCATGCCGAGAAACCCGATCTCATCGTCTCCGCCGCCACCATCGCCTTTGCTCCCGGGATCAGGGAGAGACTGCAATGGTCGAGTTCCGCGGCCTACGCCCATGTGCTGCAGGACTGGCGGGCCTGGATGGAGGAGGGGATCCTCGATTGGAACCTTCCCATGCTCTACTTCCGGGAGGCGGCCGATGGCGCCTCGTTGACCGACTGGCTTCGGTTCGTCAGCACCCACCAATACCGGCGGCGTGCCGCGGCCGGCCTGGGCTTCTACCTGAATTCCTTCGCCGCCACCGAGGCCCAGATCGAGCGGGCACGAGCGTGCGCCTCCGACGATTCCCCCGGCCTGATCGGATTTTGCGCCTACTCCTACGCGAACCTCGCCACGGATCTCCCGCACTCGAACGCCGTGGAGCGCCTGGAGCGCCTGGTGCGCCCCGGGGAACAAGCGGGTCCTCCGGCCAACGTGGTGCCCACGCCGGCGCAACCTGCGAGCACCCTTTCGGGAACAGGGCATCTCATGGGCTATGTCCGGCAGTCCGGCAACCTCGAGCCGATCGAGGGCGCGGAACTCCTGCTGGTCGCCGGCGACGCCCTGCTGTTGGCCACCGATGCCAATGGCTTCTTCGGCCGCGTGGACCTCGAGCCGGGTAACTATCCCCTGACCGTCAGCGCACCCGGATACTCGGATCAGGCGACGTCGGTGGTGGTAAGGGGCGATCGATCGGTGGCCCGACTGGACCTCGTCTTGAAGCGTTCGGAGGTCGTGGCTGGGCCCCCGGAGTCCCCACCGGCGAAGTCGGAGTGACGCGCACAGCATTCGCCGGCGGACGGACAAAGGCAGAGCCCGGTGGCCTTCGAACGGCTTGCATCGACGGGCGGAGCCCCGGAGCCTTTCGGTGTGAATCGCGTCCGGCTCCTTCCAGAACAGGTGGCGAATCAGATCGCCGCGGGCGAAGTCGTCGAGCGGCCCGCCAGCGTCGTGAAGGAATTAGTGGAGAACGCAATCGATGCCAAGTCCACGCGGATCTCGGTGGAGATTGTCGCCGCCGGCCGCGGCCTGATCCGGGTCTCGGACGACGGAGTCGGGATGAGTCGCGACGACGCACTGCTCTGTCTCGAGCGACACGCGACCAGCAAGATCGCGGCAGCAGCGGACCTCACCCGCGTGATGACCCTGGGCTTTCGCGGTGAGGCCATTCCGAGCATCGCCAGCGTCTCGAGGTTTTCGCTCACCACACGCGAACGTGAGACCGGCTCCGACGTCGAGGCCCCCGGCACCCAGATCATCATCAATGGCGGGCGAATTCAGGAGGTGAACGAATCCGGCGCCGCCGCCGGCACCACCGTCGAGGTGCGCAGCCTGTTCTTCAACGTGCCCGCCCGCCGAAAGTTCCTGCGCAGCGACGAAACCGAGCGGTCGCACATCCAGCACTGGCTCACCACCGCGGCGTTGGCCCATCCCGGCGTGGCCTTCAGCCTCACCATGGAGGGCCGCACGATCTGGCAGTTGCCAGCGCTTCCGGACTCCGACGTCGCGGCCGAGCGCCTGCGTTCCCTGCGGGAGCGGCTTCGCTGGCTTCTGGGCGACGGCGTGGAACTCATCCCCCTGGATAGCGAAGGCGAGATGCCGGCCACGCGTATTGCCCCGGCGGATACCCTGGAGGTGAATGAGTTCTCCCCGCCGGCCGGGATCCGGATCTGGGGATGGATGGGCGCACCGGGCGTCTCGCGCGGCTCCCGCGACGATCAGCACCTGTTCGTCAACCGTCGCCCCATCGACAACCGGGGACTCAACGCGGCGTTGGTGGAGGGCTATCACAACGCCCTGATGAAGGGTCGCTACCCCGTCGCCTGCCTGTTCCTCGAACTCGACCCCTCGGAGGTGGACGTCAACATCCACCCCGCCAAGCGGGAGGTGAAATTCCACCGTGAACGCGCGGTGCGACACTTCGTAGCGGAAGCCGTCCGCGACTCGCTCCGCGCCTGGCACCAGCAGTCCGTGGAGGCTCAGGACACGCGCGGCGCCGTGGCGGGAGTCCCGGCCGGCGCAGCGGATCGGGTTCCGCAGTTCGAGGGTGCTCCCCCCGTGGTTCCGGTTCCGTCGCCGGTCCCAGCGCTGACGCTGCGGCCCGAAGTGATGATTACGCCGGAGGTACAAGGGGAGCTTTCCGGCTGGTCCGCCGCTCGCCTGGCGCGTCCGGATGTCGTGATGCCCCGCGCCGTGGAATCAGAACCCGTAAGCGCGGGCGCGCCCTTTCCATCCCCGTCGTCGGCCGCGGGGGAGGGGATTCCTTCCTCCACGCCACGGCCCATGTCGGGACCCGAGGTGGGCCCGGCGCCACTGCTGTCGATTCCTCTCCGCATTGTCGGGGTGGTCGGACGGCTCTACGTGGTGCTGGAATCGGATCGGGGACTGGTGCTCCTGGATCAGCACGCCGCACATGAACGGGTTCTGTACGAACAAATGCTGCGTCGCGGACAGGGTGAAGGCGAGGGCGCGGCGCCGTCCCAGCGTCTCCTGCTGCCCGAAACCCTGGAATTGTCGCCGAAGGATGCCGCGTTCCTGCGGGAGAACCTCGAGACCCTGTCGCGGCTCGGCGTGGGACTGAGTGAGTTCGGCGAACGCACCTTCCTCCTCGATGCCCTGCCGCCCTTCGTCAAAGCCAGTTCGCCGCGGCGTTTCGCACTCGAGTTGGTCGATGAACTCCGGGCCGCCGGCGCCTCCGTCAACCTGTGGCGCCTCGGCGAAGCGGTGGTGGCCAAAACCGTCTGCCGCCATTCGGTGAAGGCCAACGATCCGCTCACGGAACCCGAGTTGGCCGGATTGCTGGAAAGTCTGCGCCGCTGTGACATGCCCTACACCTGCCCCCACGGCCGGCCCACCCTCATCGAAATGAGCTTTCGCGAACTGGAGAAACGATTCGGCCGCGTGCCGGGCTGACCGGCGGGTGTTCCGGGCCCGTCTCCCCGGCGGGGTGCGACACCCGAGCGCGAGAGAATGTGCTTGGTTTGGCCCGCGCGCCGGATGATATCGGTGCGGTTCACCAATCCCCAGCCGCCTGTCGCCTGCCTGACCCCGCCCCACCATGCATCGCTTCTCCTCCCGATCGATCGCCAGGTCCCTACTCGCCCTCCTGCTCGTCGCCTGCGCTTTGGAGTCCACCTCTCTCGCGGCCGACATCGAGGTGGAACGGATCTTCGGTCCCGAAATCAGAACCGGGGACTACAAGCATCCCTCGAGCATTACCGAACTCGACCAGGGCGATCTTTACCTCGCCTATTACGGCGGGGCAGGGGAGTACGCCACCGAGACCCACGTGTACGGATCGCGGCTGAAAAAGGGATCAAAACGCTGGTCGAGACCCACGCGGATCGCCGGGAGCCCGTTCTATTCCATGGGCAATCCTGTGCTCTGGCAGGCACCCGATCGCGTCCTGTGGCTGTTCTACGTCGTCCGACCGGGTGCCACCTGGAGCACCTCGCGCATTGCGGCAAAGATCTCACGCGACCACGGAGCCTCATGGAGCGATTCCTTCGTGGTCTCCTGGGAGGCGGGCATGATGGTGCGCAGCCGACCTATCCTGCTCTCCGACGGCGCGTACCTCCTGCCAGTTTACCACGAAACCGGCAGTGACCCCGACCGCACCG
>JADLFD010000582.1 GCA_020845805.1 Verrucomicrobiales bacterium
TCCGACCGCGCTGCGAGTTCGCCATCCTGGACACGCTGGAGGTCAACGCGCTGGCCCTCCCGGGCGGCCGCGTTTTCGTCACCCGCGGTTTGTTGCGCGCCGTCCGCAATGGCGAGGAACTCGCCGGCGTCATTGCCCACGAACTCGCCCATGTGCGCCAACGCCACGGACTGCAGCACGTCGTCGGTTCCCAAGGCCCGATGCTCGCCCTCCAACTCGCCCTCGGCGCCAGCCCCGGCCCCGCCGGCGCGCTGGTCGGAGATTCCCAGGAACTCCTCGGCCTCAGCTACTCGCGCGAAGCTGAAAACGAGGCGGACGAGCTGGGATTCCGCTTCCTGATCGCCGCCAACATCGATCCGCGCGGCATGCTGTCGTTCATGCGCCGTCTGGACGAGTTCGATGCCGACCCCGCATCCCCCACGACTCCCACAACCACCACGCACGGGCCCTCCGCGGACCAGCAAACCACCCGCCCGGAACGCGTCCTGCGCACACACCCCCTCACCCCCGAACGCGTGGCCCATCTGGAAACCCTCTGGTCCGAAACACGCAGGAAGACCGGTTTCGCCCCCGTGCCCTGGAAACCCCTGGCCTCGCCCGATGCGGAAACGCCGCCTGAATGAACCGTTCATCCCGCGAGGGTGAGTGGTGCCGCGCTCGGCGTGCCAACCAGGATGAAGCTCCGAGACGGCTCGCCCTGCCTCCCCAACCCACTCTCTCCCGCCCTCCTCGCGGTAGGACCGCCTCTCTGGGCTTTCCTCCGCCCCACGGGCGATGTCGGATTTCGTCTCTCAGCGGCTTTTTACCAGGCAGCAGCCATGCATGATCCGACGTCCCAGCCCTGCCTCGATCTCCTGCGCGAATACGCTCACGCCGGTTCGGAAGCCGCCTTTGAAGAGGTGGTCCGCCGCTACCTCGACTTCGTCCATTCCGTCGCCCTGCGCCGCGTGGACGGCGACACGCACCAGGCCAAGGACGTCTCGCAGCGCGTCTTCCTGGATCTGGCACAGCAGGCTCGCACCGACCCCCGCCTGTTCGCCGCGGACTCCGTCTCCCTCGGCGGGTGGCTCCATCGGCACACGTGCTTCGTCACCGCCAATCTCCGCCGCTCCGAGGCCCGCCGCCGCCAACGCGAGCAGCGTGCCTTCGCCATGAACGACGCCGCCCACGAGTCCGCGTCCCCCACCACCCTCTGGCAGGATCTCGCCCCCGAACTCGACGAAGCGGTACAACAACTCACCCCTGCCGACCGCGACTCCCTGATCCTGCGCTACTACGAACAGCAGAACCTGAAGGCCGTCGGTGCTGCGCTCGGCATCTCCGACGATGCCGCCCAGAAGCGGGTCCAACGCGCCCTCGAACGCCTGCGCGATCTGTTGGTCCAACAGGGGCTCACCCTCAGCCTCGCCAGCCTGGCACTCCTGCTCGAGGAAAAGACCGTCGCCGTCACGCCCGCCAGCGTCGCGAGCGCCGTGGTCCAACAGGTCTTGTCCGCGCGTCCCCCCGCCCTGCCCCCATCCACTCCGCCCGCCGCCCCTCTGCTCGGCGGTCTCGGCGGGAAGCTCGCCCTCGCCACGCTCGGAACGGCCATGCTGGCCGCCCTGGTCTTCCTCGTGCCCCGCTTCGGTGCCCCGTCCACTCACCCGTCTGCTGGCTCCGACCGAGAACCGGAGGCCGCCCCCGTCTCAGCACCCGTCGCCCAAAACTCCGGCGCCCGCCTCGGCTCACCTGCACCGAAGGCGGCAGCCACGCCGTCCAATCCTTCCACGCCGCTCGCTACCGCCCCCTCCCACCCGCTCCTCTTGTCCCTGCTCGATGCCCAGACCGGACAACCTGTTCCCCGTGTGCCCGTCGAGTACCGCGGTTGGGAAGGGGAGCATTTCTCGCGGCAGCGACTCGTCGCCAACACCAACGGCGATTGCCTCGTGCCCGTGGTCGAGGGCACTACCCGCCTCGAACTCACCACGCGCCTCGACGGTTACGCCGACACGCGTATCCTCTGGGAACCCCAGAACGGCGCCACGCTTCCCGAAAGCTTCTCAGTGCGCCTGGAGAAACCCGTTCCCATCGGAGGCACGGTCGTCAATCCCGACGGCCAACCCGTGGTGGGCGCCAAGGTCGGGTTCAATCACGAAGAGTCGGGTTCCGCTCCGGAGGGCCCTGTCTCCCAGCGCTTCGCCTGGGTCGAGACCCAGACCGACGCGGCCGGTCGCTGGCGGATCGATCGCATCGGCGCCTCGGTGCTGCCCCTGATCTACGGCAGTGCGCAACATCCCGAGTTCGAATCCTCCCCACTCACCGCAATCAACAGCGAGCCCGGATCCCTGGCCACACTTACCAACCTCACCCACGTGTTTCAGCTTCGCCCCGGCGGAACGGTCGCCGGCAAGGTCGTCGACTCCCAGGGCCACGCAGTCGCGGGCGCCACGGTGAGCCTCGGCGGATTCGGCGAGTCCGGTCGGCGCGAGGAGAAATCCCTCGCCGATGGCACGTTCATCCTTCGTGGCGGCCCAACCCCGCCCACCCTGCTCACCGCCGTCGGCGAGGGCTTCGCTCCCACCACAATCTCCGTGACACCGGAATCGGTGCGCGACCCGTTCACCCTCGTGCTGGCCCCCGGCAAACCGCTCCGACTGCGGGTGGTCGACACGCAGGGCCAACCCATCGTCGGAGCCCATGTCTGGCTCGACACGATGGCCAACAGCATGCGCGGAAAACCCGAGTGGCTTCGCGCGCCGCCCGTGCAGTTCGACTTCAATCCCCGCAGTGACGCCGAGGGCCGCGCCGTTTGGCAGGATGCGCCCGATCGCGAACTCACCTTCGATGTGTACAAGCCGGGCTACCAGCGCCTGATCCAGGCCAAGGTTCACCCCGGTAAGGAGGAGAATGTCCTGACGCTCA
>JADLFD010000583.1 GCA_020845805.1 Verrucomicrobiales bacterium
CCCACACCGGCATGCCGTTCGAGCTGGGGCAGCGTCTTCTCCAGCCAGCCCGGCAAAACCTCGTCATCGGCGGCCAGGAACGCCACGTAATCTCCGCGAGCCAACCCCAACCCGCGATTCATGGTGGGCACCACCCCGAGATTGCGTTCGTTCGGCTCGAGCCGGAGCCGAGGATAACGCGCCGCGAACTCAGCGAGCACCAACCGGCTGTCATCCTTGGACCCGTCATCGATGACGATGACCTCGTCGGCGGGCACCGACTGCTCCATCACGGCCGTAAGGCACGTGGGCAGCAGCTTCGCGTGATTGTAGTTGGGAATGACCACCGACAACCGCGGAGTGCTCATGCCCTGGGTCCTCCCGTGCTGACCACCCCATCCAATCGAGGCCATGTCCCCCCCCCAACCATGACCCGCGCCTGCTCCAGTCGTTCCGGCGAATCGATGGCACACCGGTCGCCCGAGAGTGGCACGGAGTACAGGCGTCCCGTTCCCGCCAGCTTCACAAAAACATCGCGCGGGAAATCCGCGGCGCGTCCCGCGGGGATGTGGTCGAGGACCTCCGGCGAACAGACGCAGACCCCCGAGTTCACCCAGGTCGATGCGACCCCGGCCCGCGCTGCCTCGGTGGGCCGTTCCAGAAACCCATCGATACGACCGGTCGCCTCGTCGCGGATCACCACGCTGTTCGACCGGGCCCGGCGATGCACCAACACGGTCACGAGCGCGCCGCGTTCGCGGTGCACCCGGAACAACTCACCAAAGTCCTGGTTGGTCAGGATGTCGCCATACTGCACCAGGAAGGGCTCGCCACCCTCGCGAAAGTAAGGCTCGAGCAGTTTCACACCGCCCGCCGTTCCCAGCAGCTGCGCCTCCGGCGAGTAGTTCAGCCGCAGCCCCCATCTCGAACCATCTCCGAACGCGTCTCGAATCACTTCCGGACGGAAGTGCAGGTTGATCGCGACGTCGACGATGCCCTGCGCGCGCAAATGCCCGAGCAGATAGGCGAGCAAGGGCGCCCCGCCGACGTCGAGCATGGGCTTCGGCCAATCGCGCGTCAGATCGCCCAGTCGCGTGCCATACCCGGCACAGAGGAGCATCGCTTTCATGCGTCGCCCAAAATCCAATCCGCCGCCGCCGCCAGGTCCCGGCACACATGATCCGGTCGTACCGACGCATCCACCGGCTCCGCACTTTCAATCGGGGCATCCACATGCCTTCCCGTTTCCACCAACGCGGTGCGACAGCCCGCGCGCGCGCCCGCCGCAATGTCCGTGAGGCGATCCCCCACCATGTAACTCAATGACAGCGCCACCCCCAGCTCGCGCGCCGCACGGACGAGCATACCCGGGGCCGGCTTGCGGCATTCGCACGCCTGACGGTACTGGGGGAGGGATGCCTTGGGGTGGTGCGGACACACATGAATCGCGTCCAGGGCCGGGGCGCCCTGCGTCGTCAGCAAGCCTGCCATGTGCCGATTCAAGTGCGCGACGTCCGCCTCGGTGGCCAACCCGCGGGCCACCACCGTCTGATTGGTCACCACCACCAGCTTGAATCCGGCCGACTTGAGCCGCGTGAGGGCGTCCACCACGCCCGGCAACACCCGCACCCTCGCGGGATCCACGATCAGGTGCACGTCCTCGATCAGGACGCCGTCCCGGTCCAGAAACACGGCTCGCGCCAGAGTCATGGCACGACCACCTCCAGGTCGCGGCCCAGCGCGCGCAGGCGCTGCGAAACGGGCCCCGACAACACCGGAGGCAACGCGACAAACACCGCCGCGCCACACGGCACATCCTGCGGCGCCAGGATCGGACGTCCGAAGTGCGTCTTGCCCGTGCGATTGAGATCCTCGTCGACGAAGAACCGGGCCGCGCCTCCGGTCTGCGCATCGAGCCACGTGGCGGCAATCGCCGTGCCGAACAGCCCAAACTGCGCCCGACCCAGCAACGGCGTGACGCGTTCCACGATGCGCGCCAACTCCCGTTCCCCCGCGAAAACCCGGGCCGACTCCGCCGCCGGCAACCGGATCGCCGATGTCCCGGCGGCCGCGCAGGAGGCAGGGGAATCGATGCGGCGCGCCACCACACTGACCTCCTTGGTCACCCAGGTGTTGGTGGCCTGCGTGACCTGCAGTCCGGAAGCCGCCACGACACCGGCCAGCAGCGGCGGCGAGAAATGAGAGCAATGATCCGCCACCAGCAGCATGAAGACGTTCTGTCCGCAGTCCGGCACCTCCACCAGCAGAAGCCCGCCCGGATTCAGCTTGTCGCGCAACTGCTGCAACAAGCCCAGCGGCGAGGGAATGTGCTCGAGGACATGGATCAGGGTGATGACGTCGAAGGTTCCCGGGATGTCCTTCACCTCACCGAAGTGGAGACGTTCAAAACCAGGGATGGACTCCACCTCGCGCTGGTACTTCGCGTCGAACTCCGTACCGGCCAGCGTCCAGCCGGGAATCAACCGGCTCCAGGCGGACAGGAACCCGCCGTTGCCGCATCCGATATCGAGCAACCGGCCGCGTTCCGGCAGCCGCTCCGCCTGGCGCAGGGCATCAATGATCTGCTCCGAGCGCGGGCGCCCGGCCCCGCCGCGACCGTCGAACACCCGCTGTTCCGTGCCCCCACTCTGGTGATAGATCGTGTACGACTGGTAGATGCGGTCCGCCTCGGCCGACCAGGCCGGCGAGACCGTGGTCTGCACCAACCCGCAGGTGCGGCAGCGCGCCAGCCCGCCGCCCGGAGCCCAGGCTTTGCAGTCCGAGGTCACCCGGTGAAACGACGGGTAGGCCACGGACAACTCAAGATCAGGCGATCCGCACAAATGACAGGTGACGGTCGGATTTGGAGAAGGGGCGGTCATGATCGCGCGGACAAGGGAAGATCAGGCAGCGGCGTGGCCCGGTGCAAGGAGCTGTTCCACGAGGCCGGACACCGCGGG